>DASXDC010000096.1:0-6066 GCA_036490855.1 Chthoniobacterales bacterium | reverse complement strand
CGGATCACCTTCCAATCCTTGGCGGTCGTCTGCCTAACGAACGCGAGAAGGAGAACACAGGAGAGAGTGTGCCTGATCGCTAACACAGGCCAAAACCTGCCGGGGCTGGCAAGGCCCCGCAAGTCTAATGGACACTGCCGCCACCTAGATCCGAACTCCCTCCGGCGCGGTGAAGGACGATTCCTGCGCAGTTCCAGTGTTGCGGGTCGCGGCTGGCTCAAAGAGTACGACCTCCGCTTCCGCATCGGCCGCGGTGCGATGCTCGAAGCCACGAGGAACGACGAGAAATTCTCCTGCCTTCAATTCCACCACTCGATCGCGAAATTCGATTCGCATCCTGCCCCGCCAGACGAGAAAAAGGTCGTCCTCCGCCTCGTGACGATGCCATGGGAAGAGGCCTTGAAATTTCACCACCTTTACCTCTTGGCCGTTCAGTTCGCCGACGATTTTTGGCCGCCAATGTTCGGTGAAGGCGCCGAATTTTTTTTCGAGATTCACCTTTTCCATCCCGCCCACAGTAGCACAGCGGCGGACGGTCTTTTCGTTTTGCAATCGCGGTCCACTCTTCGATGATTCCTCCCCATGGCGGAACTTTCCAAGGCTTACGAACCGGGAGCGGTCGAGGCGAAATGGTATGCGCACTGGCTGGCGGAAGGTTTTTTCCAAGCCGATCCGGCCTCGCCCAAACCCGCCTATTCGATCGTGATGCCGCCGCCTAACGTTACCGGTCTCCTGACCCTGGGTCACGTCCTCAACAACACCATTCAGGATATTCTGGCGCGGTGGGCGCGAATGTCAGGCAAGGAAGTTCTCTGGCTCCCGGGGACCGATCACGCCGGGATCGCGACGCAGACGGTGGTCGAGCGGCAGTTGCGCAAGGAGGAGAAAAAAACGCGGCACGATCTGGGACGTGAGGAATTCGTTAGGCGGATCTGGCAGTGGAAGGAAAAGCACGGCGGCATCATCATCGAGCAGTTGAAGCGGCTCGGCTGCTCCTGCGATTGGTCGCGCGAGCGTTTCACGATGGATGAAGGCTACTCGCGCGCCGTCCAGAGCACCTTTGTCGATCTCTATCGTAAGGGATTGGTTTATCGCGGACGCCGGATGGTGAACTGGGATCCGGTCGCCCTCACTGCTCTCTCCGACGAGGAGGTGATCCCGACCGCGCAGAAATCCGCGCTCTACTACGTCCGCTACGAGCTGCTCGAGGAGCCCGGGAAATTCATCGAGGTCGCCACCACCCGGCCGGAGACGATCATGGCCGACGTCGCGCTCGCGGTCCATCCGCAGGATGAGCGCTATCGCTCCTCGTTAGGCAAGAAAGTCTGGCGCCCGCTCGATCGGGCACCCTTGCCGGTGATCGGCGACGAAGCGATCGATCCGGAATTCGGCACTGGCGTTCTGAAAGTGACGCCGGCGCACGACAAGGTGGATTTCGAGATCGGCCAACGGCACAGCCTGCCGGTGATCGACGTTCTGCATCCCAATGGCACGATCAATTGCCCTAACGTTCCCGAGCTCGACGGGCTCGACCGTTTCGTCGCGCGAAAAAAGGCCGGCGAAATGCTCGCGGAAAAAGGCTTGCTCGCGAAGGAAGAGCCGCACGAAAGCACCGTTGGCTTCAGCGAGCGAGCCGGCGTTCCAATCGAGCCGCGCCTGAGCGACCAATGGTTTTTGAAATATCCGAAAGTCGCTCAAGCCCGCGCGGCCGTCGGCACGGGAAGCGCAATTCATTTTCGACCGGACCGCTGGAAGAATGTTTACCACCATTGGCTGGAGAACATCCAGGATTGGTGCATCAGCCGGCAGCTCTGGTGGGGACATCGTATTCCGGTCTGGTACGCGAAGGCTGATCCGACGACGGTGCACGTCGACCTCGCGCCGCCTAACGACCCGGAAAACTGGAGACAGGATCCCGATGTTCTCGACACCTGGTTCTCGAGCTGGCTCTGGCCGTTCGAGACGATGGACGACGCGACGCGAGCGAAGTTTTATCCGACGAACGATCTCGTGACCGCGCCGGACATCATCTTCTTCTGGGTCGCGCGCATGATCATGGCCGGCCTCGAATACACCGGAGAGGCGCCATTCAGCGACGTCTTCTTCACCGGGCTAATCCGCGACGGACAGGGGCGGAAGATGAGCAAGTCGTTAGGCAATTCGCCTAACCCGCTCGACCTGATCGAAAAATACGGTGCGGATGGTTTGCGGTTCGGTCTGATGCGAATCGCGCCGAGCGGCCAGGATATTCGCTTCGACGAGAAGCAGATCGAGGAAGGCCGCAACTTTGCCAATAAGCTCTGGAATGCCTGCCGGTTCCGCCAGATGCAGGGCGGCGAAACCGAGGGCGAGCTCAATCCCGCCGGCCTGACGAGCGACGACAAATGGATTCTGCTCCGGTTGGACGCGGCGATTCGCGCCGTCACTCAGGCGCTCGAGGAATATAATTTCAGCGAAGCGGCGCAAGCGCTTTACCGCTTTTTCTGGAGCGAATTTTGCGACTGGTATCTGGAGGCGAGCAAAGCCAGCCTAACGACGGACCGAAAGGCGAATTCCCTCGCCGTGATCGATTTCGTTCTCGGCCATGCCCTCCGCTTGTTTCATCCGTTTCTGCCCTTCATCACCGAGGAACTCTGGAACGGGATGGGTTTCAATCGCGATCTGCCCGCCGGACAGGGGGCGCAGTCGATTCAATTCGCGCGCTGGCCGGACCCGTTCGATGACGACTTCCGGCAACATTACGGGCTCACGCCTAACGATGAAGAATTCGCGAATGCGAAATTCGAGACAGTCGTCGCCGGCCGGCGTTTGCGGCGCGATTTCAACATCGCCTCGAACAAGCGCATCCTTTTTGTCCTCAAACCGGCGAGTCCGCTGGCCGAGGACGAGGCGGATGTTTTGCGGATCCTGCTCAACGCCGAGCGGCTCGATCTTTCTCATAGTTACGATCCGCCAAAAGGCACGCCGACCGCGCTCACCCCGCTGGGCGAACTCTATCTCCCGCTCGAAGGCCTGGTCGATCTCGAGGCGGAACGCCAGCGGCTTGGCAAGGAGATCGCGAAAACCGAAGCGGAACTGGTTACGGTGCGGAAAAAGCTCGCGAACGAAAATTTCGTGGCGAACGCTCCTGCCGCGGTCGTCGCGGAGCACCGCCAGCGGGAGAAGGATTTCGCGGAGCGCCTCAAGCAGCTCGAGCGGATGCGAGACTCGTTAGGCTAGGAACACCTTTCGTTAGTCTGCGGACTCGCTTTTCCTCTTCCATGATTGCCGGCCAAATCCTGGCTGCGCTATAGTCACGGCCGCGGCATGACTCGAGTTCTGAAATTCCTACTCTGGTTCGCGATCGCTCTGCTGGGCGCTGCCTCCGTTGCGGTGGCGGCTTTTGCGCGCGGCGAACCGGTCAACGCCCTCTGGATTGTCATTGCCGGTTTCTGCGCGGCGGCGATCAGCTACCGTTTCTACAGCAAATGGCTCGCGGCCAAAGTGCTCGTCCTCGATGAAGCGCGCGCCACTCCCGCGCTCGTCGTCGATGACGGAAAGGATTTCGTTCCGACCAGTCGCTGGATGGCGTTTGGTCATCACTTCGCCGCGATCGCCGGGCCTGGTCCGCTCGTCGGGCCGGTGCTGGCGGCGCAATTTGGTTATTTGCCCGGCATGCTCTGGATCCTGATCGGGGCGACGTTAGGCGGCGGAGTCCACGATATGATTGTGCTTTTTGCCTCCGTTCGGCGCCGAGGCAAAACCCTCGGTCAGATGGTGAAAGAGGAGATCGGAAGCGCAGTCGGCGCGCTCGCCATCGTCAGCGTGCTTGCGATCATGATTATTCTGCTCGCCGTTCTCGCGCTCGTCGTGGTGCAGGCGCTGGCCAGAAGTCCTTGGGGCGTTTTCACGATCGCGATGACGATTCCGATCGCACTGCTGATGGGAATCGGATTGCGCTCCGGCCGCGTCGGCGTTGGCTGGATGACGATCTTGGGATTGTTAGGCCTGCTTGGCGCCGTCTGGGGCGGACAGTTTCTGCACCAATATCCAGCGATCGAAAATTGGTTCCGGCACGGCCCGCGCTGGCTCGCATGGGCCATCATGCTTTACGGCTTTGCCGCCTCCGCCCTGCCGATCTGGCTGCTCCTCGCGCCGCGCGATTATCTCAGCACTTTCTTGAAGCTCGGCACCGTCGCCGCGCTCGCGCTGGCGGTGGTTCTGATTCATCCGACGCTGCAAATGCCGGCGCTCTCGCGTTTCATCGACGGCTCCGGTTTGGTCTTTGCCGGTCCGGTTTTCCCCTTTGTTTGTATCACGATCGCCTGCGGGGCGGTTTCGGGATTTCACTCCCTGATCGCTTCCGGCACGACGCCGAAAATGGTGGAAAGCGAAGCGCGCATTCGCGACATCGGCTACGGCGCGATGGTGACGGAAATGATGGTCGCGCTCATGGCGTTGATCGCGGCCTGCGTCCTGCAACCCGGGCAATATTTTGCGATTAACGCCAAGGGCGCGCCTAACGAAGTGGTGGCGAAAGTATCAGCGGCCGGATTTCCGGTGACCGAGATGGAGATGAACCGGCTCGCGAACAACCTCGGGGAGAGCACGATGTTTGGGCGCGCGGGCGGCGCGCCGACTTTCGCGGTCGGGATGGCGCACATGTTTTCGCGGGTTTCGGCCAACCCGACGGCGCTCGCTCTCTGGTATCACTTCGCGATCATGTTCGAGGCTCTCTTCATCCTCACCACGATCGACGCCGGGACGCGGGTGGGGCGTTTTCTCCTGCAGGATTTGTTAGGCCAATTGTGGCGGCCGCTCGGCGACACGAAATCATGGCCGGCAAATCTCTTCGCCAGCCTGCTCCTGGTGAGCGGGTGGGGCTGGTTTCTTTACCAGGGCGTGATTGATCCGTTAGGCGGGATCAACAGCCTCTGGCCACTCTTCGGTTTGGCCAACCAACTGCTCTCCGTCATCGCGCTCTGTCTTGGGACGACGATCCTGATCAAGATGAAAAAGGCGCGCTACCTCTGGAGCACGCTTCTGCCACTCGGATTCATGACCGTGGTTACGTTCTCGGCCGGATTCATGAAGATTTTCTCGGCTGACCCGCGGATCGGATTCCTCACCGGCGCGAACAAGCTGGAGCAAAACGTGGCAGCGGCGCCGACCAATGTCGACTTCGCGCGCCAGGCATTGATCTGGCGAATCGACGCACTCGTCGCCCTCGCCTTTCTCGTCCTCGTTTTCCTGATCGTCGCGGGAAGCGCCTGGCAATGGTGGCGCCTCTTGCGCGGGACAAAACCGATCGTGCTGCACGAGAGCGAATTTGTGCCGCTGGCGCAGGTGCGGGTGCGGATTGGACATCGTTAGGCGAATGCGCGAGAAGGAAATGCTCGCCCTGGTTGCGGCGCTGGCCCGCCAGCCGGCGGCGCCCTTTCATGAGGAGGCGGTGCGGGCGGAAATCGAGGCGCAGTTGCGAAAAATTCCGGAGGTGAGATTCGAACGCGACGATTTCGGCAATCTCATCGCGCGTTATCAGCGCGGTAAGCGGCGACCGCGTTGGGCGTTCGCGGCCAATATGGATCACCCCGGCTGGGTGCGAGAGAAAAATGGCGGACTGAAATTTCTCGGCTCCGTTCCCGAACAATTTCGGCAGAACCCGAAGATGAAATCCTTCGGCGATTTCGCGATGTGGGACCTGGCGCCATTTGAAATCCGCGATCGACAAATTCATGCGCGAGCCTGCGACGACCTTCTCGGTTGTGCGGAGATCGTCTGTCTCTTTCGCGAGCTGGCGGAACGGGAGGCGGAGGCGCATTGTCTCGGCCTCTTCACGCGAGCAGAGGAAGTCGGCTTTGTCGGCGCGATCAAGCTCGCCCAGGCGAGTATCCTGCCGCCTGGCCTAACGATTCTTTCGCTCGAGACGAGTACGCCGCGCGGGACGGCGGAGATCGGAAAAGGCCCGATCGTGCGGGTGGGGGACAAGGCATCGAGCTTCGACGGACTGTCGACGGCGCGCCTGCTCAGAGCTGCTGAGAAGGGCAAAATCCCCGTGCAACGTTGCCTGCTCGATGGCGGCACTTG
>DASXDC010000095.1:0-6385 GCA_036490855.1 Chthoniobacterales bacterium | reverse complement strand
ATTCGCGAGCTGGCGGAGATGATTTGCGAAGTGGTGGGATTCGAGGGCGAGCTGGCCTGGGACAGATCGAAGCCGGATGGAACGCCGCGCAAGCTGCTCGACATCTCGAAGATCGAATCGTTAGGCTGGAAGCCGCGGATTCCGCTCCGCGAAGGGATTGCGCGCACTTACGAATGGTTCAGAACGCGCGCCCCCCAGGCGTAGCAGCGACGATTCCGCTGCGGTCAACATTCTTTTGGCACTTCTCGTCGCCGCCGCCATCGGAACCGGCGCGTATTTTTTCATGAAGCAGCCTCGGAGCAAGGGAAAGCGAAGGTAGGCGGAAAGGACCGCTCCGTTGCCGGAGCCGGCGAGTGTGGAGACCAACACATTCGCCGCGTCTATTTCTTCGCCGTCCCAGGTTCGGCCATTTTGCGGTGCTGTTCCGCAAGGACACTCGCCGGAACGACGTGGGCGACCGCTGCTTGCATCTTGTTTTTCCAACCGCTCACGACGTCGCCGTCGCCTTCCATCATCGCTTTGAAGCCATCACGGGCCACATCCGCCGGGTCGTCCTTTTTCTGGCTGCCGACCTTTGTGTCTTCCAATCCGGCTCGCTCGAAAAACTCCGTCTCGGTCGGACCGGGCATGAGACAGGTGACCGTCACTCCCGAATCCTTCAGCTCGTTCCGAAGCGCGAAGGAGAAAGAATCCATGAAGGCTTTGCTCCCGTTATAGACCGCCTGGAAAGAGCCCGGCATGAAACCGGCGATCGAGCCGGTAATCAAAATCCGGCCTTCGCCGCGCGAGCGCATATCCCGACCAACCTTCTGGATCAGGTAAATCGTGCCTGTGATGTTGGTATCGACGACGTGTCGCGCTTCTTCGAAATCCTGATCGAGAAAACCTTTGCCGAGGCCGTGGCCGGCGTTCGCGAGGAGCGCGTCGACTTTCCGCCCCTTGATCGCGTCGTAGAGTTTGTCGACTCCTTCCGTCGTGGAAAGATCGACTTCGACCGCGTCGACCTGCGCGCCCCGCGCGCGAAGATCTTCTGCCGCCTGCTTGATGGCCGGTTGATCGGCGGCAATGAGCAGATCGAAATTGTTCTCGACGCACTGTTTGGCGAGCTCGTAGCCGATGCCGGCCGACGCGCCAGTGACGATTGCAAGCTGACGATTGGTTGTTGTCATAGGAGTAATGATTTTTGTGGTTTCTGAGGGCGCTACGCATCTCGGCGTTTCGGCAGTCGTGTTTTTTTTGAAAGAAATCGACGGCAGATTTTTTCCGCACGCGTTTACGTCGTGGCCGCCGATAGATGATTGCGGCCGAGGAAAAAAATGGAGGCCAAAGCGCCGGTCGCAGGCGCTTCGGCAACGGAGAAAGGAATTTTAGCGATGGCAGGATCTTCATTCACTCAACACTGGCAGGGAACCAGCGTGAAGCAGCTGGCGAAAGGACTCGGGTGCTTCAGCGTCGCTCTGGGATGTGCGGAAATTTTCGCGCCGGATTGGCTGGCGGAGGTGGTCGGCATCCGTTCGCGGCCGCTTCTGATCGGCGCACTTGGTCTGCGCGAATTGACGAGCGGCCTTGGCATTCTCGGGCAGGATCGGCCGACGGGCTGGATGTGGTCCCGAGTGGTAGGCGATGCGATCGACCTCGCACTGCTGGAAGCGGCGCGAGAGGAACGAGATTCGGACGGTGATCGCGTCGTCGGTGCCCTCGCCGCGGTCGCCGGCGTAACGGTGATCGATCTACTTTGCGCGCTCCTCCTGCGCCGGGAGACTCCCGAAGATACAGCGCACGTCGTCCAGACGATCACAATCGGGCGCAGTCCGGAAGAGCTGTTTAACTTCTGGCGCGACTTCGAGAATCTGCCGCAGGTGATGCGCAACCTTGAATCCGTCCGGCAGATAGATGATCGCCGTTCGCATTGGGTCGCGCGCGGTCCGGGCGGGAGGACGCTGCAGTGGGAGGCCAAGATTACGGACGAGCGGCCTAACGAATATATTTCCTGGCGGTCGCGCAGCGGCGCTTTTCCGCATTCCGGAACGGTCCGCTTCGTTCCCGCGCCGGGCGAGCGGGGAACGATCGTGCGAGTGGAACTCGATTACGAGCCCCCTGGCGGATCGCTCGGCCGGACCGTCGCCCGCCTTTTCGGTCAGGCGCCCGAGCAGAAGATACAGCTCGATCTTTACCGGATGAAACAAATCCTGGAAACCGGCGTCGTCATGACGACTGAGGGTCAGCCGGCCGGGCGTTCCTCGAGCACCTCGAGCGTTTATGACTGGGGCACGACTCGCGGCTGATCGAAAACTTAATCTGGAGACTTATCGATGAAAGCAAACTGCTGGTATGGCGCGGAAGATATCCGAGTGGAGGAAGTGCCGGAACCGAAGATTCTCAATCCGCGCGATGCGATCGTGAAGGTCACGGCGACGGCGATTTGCGGCTCCGATCTTCACATATACGATGGCTACATCCCCGGGATGGAGAAGGGAGATATCCTTGGACATGAGTTCATGGGTGAAATCGTGGAGGTTGGCGATGAGGTGAAGAACCTCAAACCGGGCGACCGGGTCGTGGTGCCTTTCACGATCGCCTGTGGGAGTTGCTTCTTCTGTCAGCGCGAACTTTTTTCCTGCTGCGAAAACTCGAATCCGAATGCAGCGCTTGCGGAAGAGCTCTGGGGACAATCACCCTCCGGCCTCTTTGGCTACTCGCACTTGTTAGGCGGTTTTGCCGGCGGGCAGGCCGAGTATGCGCGGGTTCCCTTTGCCGATGTCGGGCCGATAAAGGTGGATGGCGACCTGACTGATGAGCAGGTGCTTTTCCTCTCAGATATCTTCCCGACCGGTTATATGGCGGCGGAGAATTGTAACATCCAAGCCGGAGACACAATTGCAGTCTGGGGTTGTGGCCCGGTCGGTCAATTCTCGATCCGCAGCGCCTATCTTCTCGGCGCGGAGCGGGTCATCGCGATCGATCGTTTTCCCGAGCGCCTGCAGTTGGCGCGCGAGAAAGGCAAGGCCGAGACGATCAATTACGAAGAGGCAGATGTCTTCGACACGCTCAAGGAAATGACTGGAGGTCGCGGCCCCGATGCCTGTATCGACGCCGTCGGAATGGAAGCGCATTCCCACGGATTCGTCGGGATGTACGACAAAGTGAAACAGGTGATGATGTCGGAGACGGGGCGACCCATCGCGCTTCGGCAAGCCATCATGTCCTGCCGCAAAGGCGGAACTGTTTCGGTGCCGGGTGTGTATGGAGGGCTGCTCGATAAGATTCCCTTTGGCGCGATCGTGAACAAAGCACTCACGCTTAGGAGCGGGCAGACTCATATGCAACGTTATCTGCGGCCATTGCTGGAGCGGATTCAGAAAGGTGAGATCGATCCGAGTTACATCATCACCCATCGCCTCCCGCTGGAGGAAGCGGCCCGCGGTTACAAGATTTTCCGCGATAAGGAAGAAGACTGCATCAAGGTCGTCCTGAAACCGGGAATGAAAAGCAACGGCGCGACGACCCCGGCGAATTGAACGAACAAAGCGTCACGGCAAAAAGCGCTTCCGAACCTGTGATTCAACGCGCGCGCAGCACTCGCATCAGCTCGCGATTCTCGCGTCCGGGATGGGTCTGTTCCGGCACCCATTCTTTTTCGATTTCGAACCGGCGCTCAAAGAATTCTCCAACTCCTCCCGACTGACGGGAAAGGGAGGTCCGTCCTCATCATGATCCGGATTAAGAAAAAAGATCGCGAGCATTCTGCCGCCCAGCCGAAGCAGCCTAACGATTGTCTCGGCATACTTCTCCCGCATCGTCGGATCGATCGCGCAAAAGCAGGTGTGCTCGAAAATCCAGTCGAAGTGATGATCGAGCGTTGCCGGTAGAGAGAAGAGGTCGGCGAGAAGATACTCCTCCCGCGCGATTGGCGGCTGTGAATTTGCCTGCGCGATTGCGCGCGGCGCGAGGTCGATCCCGACGACGTGATTCTGCGGCGTGCTCAACGCGCGGACGTCGTGGCCCGAGCCGCAACCGGGGACGCAGATTTGTCCGCGGAGCGGTCCATTCGCGGCCAGGTAATGGATCAGGGCTGGATGCGGCTGCCCCTTTTCCCAAGGTGTTTCGCGGCGGCGATAGAGTTCGTTCCAATCAGTTTGCGTTTGCTTCATGGCTGCGGTTCACTGGCAGCTTCTCGCATGTTTGCGCAATTTTCTCACTGCTATTTGCCATGAAAAATCTCCGCGTCGGTGTCGTCGGAGTGGGGCATATCGGAAAGAATCACGCTCGCCTTTATGCCGAAGCCGGCAGCGCCGAGTTCACCGCGATCTACGATACTGATGCGGAGAACGGTGCGAAAATCGCCAGGCAATATCAGGTTCGCGCCACCACTTCGCTCGACGAATTTGCGGATCTAATCGACGCCGCTTCCGTCGCCACCCCGACCAAATCGCATTTCGCGGTCGCGCATCCGCTCCTGGAAAAGGGAAAGCATCTGCTGATTGAAAAACCGATCGCGGAAGACACGTCCGAGGCCCACCAGCTCGCCGAACTGGCGGCGCGACGTCAGCTCGTTCTGCAGGTCGGGCACGTCGAGCGCTTCAACCCGGTCTTGAGCGCGCTCGAGGCGCGTCTGACTCATCCGCGTTTCATCGAGGCGCATCGGCTTTCGCCTTTTCCAAATCGCAGCACCGATATCGGCGTCGTGCTCGACCTTATGATTCACGATCTCGAAATCATTTTGCATCTCGTTAGGGCGCCGGTCCAGGCGATCGATGCGGTCGGCGTGCCGGTGCTGAGCCGGCGCGAAGACATCGCCAACGCACGCATCCGTTTTGCGAACGGCTGCGTCGCAAACATCACCTCGAGCCGGATCAGTCCGGAGCGGATGCGGAAGATTCGCGTCTTCCAGGAGGACGCGTATCTCTCGCTCGATTACCAGAACCAAAGCGGCGAAATTTATCGCAAAGCCGCCGGCGGTATCGAACGGGCGGAAGTCGAGATCGAAAAAGAAGAGCCGCTCAAACGCCAGATTTTGTCCTTCATCGAGTGCGCGCGGAGTGGATTGCAGCCAAAAGTTTCCGGCTTCGAGGCAACGGCCGCGCTCGAGCTCGCGGTCAAAATCACGAAGCAAATCGGCGATGGTTCGGCCACGCCGTGAACAGCGCAGGCCCAAGACGCGACCTCTGTCCTTCTCCCCTGCCGCATCGAGCTACGATGAATAAACTTTATTTCGTAGCCGGCGAAGCCAGCGGCGACAATCACGGCGCCGCGCTGATGGAGGCGCTCCGTCGCCGCGCGCCCGGGATGGCGTTGTTAGGCCGGGGCGGCCCGAAGATGAAAGCGATCGCGGGCGAAGCTTTTCGCGACTGGAGCGAGGAGGCGGCCGTCGTCGGATTGTGGGAGGTGCTGAAGCACTACGGTTATTTTCGGCGCGAGTTCCGGAGGACGCTGGCCGAGATCGAGGCGGCCGATCCGGACGCGGTCGTCCTGATCGATTATCCAGGTTTCAATCTGTGGCTCGCCCGCACCCTGCGCGATCGCTCGCTAGGCAGGAAAATCATCTATTACATCAGCCCGCAGGTTTGGGCCTGGAACCGGGCCCGCATCCCGCAGATGGCGCGTTGGCTTGACCTCATGCTCTGCATTTTTCCCTTCGAAGCCGACCTCTACGAACTCTCGGGATTGCACACAATCTTCGTCGGGCATCCGATGGTCGATAACCTGGCGTCCAAGCGAATCGCTCGGCCGCGGGAGCCGAATCTGATCGGTCTTTTCCCGGGCAGCCGGACCCGCGAAGTGCGGAAGCTGATGCCGGTTTTGCTGGAGGTAATCCGCGAACTGCGGAGGGCGCGACCCGACTTGCGCTTTGAGATCGCGGCCGCCTCCGCTCCGCTCGCCGGGATGATTCGCGAGGGACTGGCCGACGTCACGGATTCGTTAGGCGAACTTGCGATCACGATCGGCCAGGCGGCTGAGACGATGCAACGCTCCGCTGCCGGAGTGGTCGCGTCCGGGACCGCGACACTGGAGGCGGCTTTCTTCCGCCTTCCGTTCGTGCTCGTCTACAAAGTGGCCACGATGACCTACCTGGTGGGCAAAATGCTAATCCGCGTTCCGCATCTCGGGATGCCTAACGTTCTCGCTCGTCGCGAAATCGTTCCGGAGTTTATCCAGCGAAAAGCGCGGCCGGAGGCAATCGCCGCCGCAGTTCTGCGTCTGCTTGAAGATCCGGCGCGGCGCGCGGAAATGCTGCGAGATTTCGACGAGGTCATCGGCAAGCTCGGTCCGGGTGGCGCGAGCGAGAACGCCGCTCGCGTGATTCTCCAGACGCTCGCGAAGTCATGAATAAATCGGAATCGCTCGAAGGGCGCGTCACGCGGCTGCAGGCTGATCGCCTGATCGA
>DASXDC010000094.1:0-14575 GCA_036490855.1 Chthoniobacterales bacterium | reverse complement strand
AGGACGGTGACGGGACCCCGGGCGAGGATGCGGTTTAGCATTTCACTATCGGGGTAGCCCGTGATGACGACGATCGGCAGTTGGGGGTCGATCTCCTTCGCCGTGTCGTAGACGTCATCCGCCGGACCATCGGGTAATTTCAGATCGAGAAAGAGAAGATCAAAATGCTGCTTTTCAAGCGCTGCGATCGCCTCTTTCACAGAACCGACGACCACTCGGCTGAAGCCAATCTTTTTCAGGAAAACCTTGAAGAGGTTCTGCAGACTTGGGTCGTCGTCGACGACCAGCACGGTCGGTTGACCGGATCGATCCTCCTTTAGAATATCCTTATCGAGTGAATCCTTCTTTATTCTCCAGCGACCCCCTATCTGGATCGCGGGGAGCTGGCCCCGTTGCACCAGATAATAGACGGTTGGCAGCGGAATTCGGAGGTATTTCGCGGTCTCCTTCACCGTCAATAGATTATGCATGACTGGAGGTCATCAATTTTCGGCAGCAGTGGCAATATTTATCGTGAGAAGAACGAGGATTATAAATTTTAGAAATTGTGTCAACCGCGGAATCTAAGGATTCTCTTTCAGCAAAGCGCCATCATCCTCTCGGACATCGTGATTCGCATCGACGATTGAAGGCATCTGCGGATTGCGGTTGCGCCGAATCAAGATGTTGAGCCCGGCCGCGCGAGAGATCATCGCTGGACAATGAGGAGGCCGGGGTTCACTATTCGCAACTTTATGAGCGCATTGTTTTTCAAACGGTTTTTGCAAAAGCCGTTTCAAATCGCCTCGATCATTCCCAGTTCTAAGGCGCTCGTTGATCGGGTCGCGAGCAAGATGGATTTCAGCGAAGCGCGGATCATCGCCGAGTACGGGCCTGGCGAAGGCGTTCACTCCCGCGAACTGGCCGCCCGCATGACACCGGATTCCCGGCTATTCCTTTTCGAACTGGATCCGGCTTTTTCACGCGATCTCGAGCGACAGTTCGCCAACGATCCACGCGTTCACGTCATTAATCGCGACGCCGCCAGCCTAACAGAGGAATTGGCCAAGCACGGCATTGAACAGTGCGACTACATCCTCTCCGGCATTCCCTTCAGCATCCTCGAGATCAAAAAGAAACGCGCCCTGCTCCAGACTACCTATGATGCTCTGCATGCCGGCGGAGCCTTTATCATCTACCAGGTGACTAACGAACTTCGGCAGCATGCCACTTTCTTCGATCGAGCCGAATCGGAATATTGCCTGCAAAATATTCCGCCAATGTTCGTCACCGTTTTTCAAAAGGCTCAGTCACGCAACGGCCACTCGCGCGTCCCGCCGACCGTGGGGAAGCTGTCCGTTCCAGAGCGAGCATGAGCGTCTGCAAGACTCGCGTGGAAAAGGATTCCATGGGCGAGATGTCCGTCCCGGAGTCCGCGCTCTACGGCGCTTCCACCCAACGCGCCGTGCTCAATTTTCCCGTCAGCGGCTGGCGTTTTTCGCGGCCTTTCATTCGTGCGCTCGGTCTGCTCAAATGGGCGGCCGCCCAAGCCAATCACGACCTTGGCAAACTAGATGCCGAACGAAGCGCGCTCATCGTCCAGGCCGCGGAGGAAGTCGCGGAAGGCAAGCTGGACGAGCATTTCCCACTCGACATTTTCCAGACCGGCTCCGGCACGAGCACAAATACCAACGCCAATGAGGTCATCTCCAATCGCTGCTGTCAGCTCGCCGGCAAAGCGATTGGCGCCCGTGATCCGGTTCACCCTAACGACCATGTCAACATGGGGCAGTCGAGCAACGACGTAATTCCCTCTGCGATTCACATCAGCGCCGCGGAACAATTCAAGCATTGTCTCCTTCCGGCGCTTGAAAAATTAGGCGACGCACTCGCCGCTAAGGCGACGGAATTTTATGACGTTATTAAGATCGGCCGAACCCATTTGATGGATGCGACGCCCGTTCGCCTCGGTCAGGAATTCGGCGGCTATGCGCAACAGGTGCGCTTCAGTGCACGCCGCGCCGAGGCCGCCATCAGCGCTCTTCAAGAACTCGCGCTCGGCGGCACCGCGGTCGGGACCGGACTAAATCGCCATCTCGATTTTCCCGGGAAGGTGATGCGACATCTTGAGCAACGCACCGGCATCGCATTCCACGAGGCGGAAAATCATTTCGAAGCTCAAGGCGCGAAAGACGGCGTGGTCGAAGCGAGCGGGCATCTCAAGACGATTGCCGTCAGCCTTTTCAAAATCGCGAATGACCTCCGCCTTCTCAGCAGCGGCCCGCGCTGCGGCATCGGCGAGATTCAATTACCCGCAACACAGCCCGGCAGCTCGATCATGCCGGGGAAAGTCAATCCGGTGATCTGCGAATCGGTCATGATGGTTTGCAGTCAGGTGATCGGCGCAGATGCCACCATTACCTGGGCGGGTGCGAACGGAAATCTCGACCTCAACGTCATGATGCCAGTCATGGCGCACAACATTCTCGAGAGCATTCGACTTCTCGGAAATGTCGCTGATATCTTCGCCGAGAAATGCGTCAGCGGCATCTTGGCAAATCGCGAGCGCTGCCAGGAATTGGTCGAGCTCTCGATGGCAATGGTGACGAGCTTGGCGCCGAAGATCGGCTATGATCGCGCCGCCGAGATCGCCAAGGAAAGCGTGAAGACCGGCAAAACGGTGCGCCAACTTTCGCTTGAGCGAAAAGTGCTGCCGGAAGCGGAGCTCAGAGCCGCGCTGGATCCGGTCGCAATGACCGAACCGGGCGGCGAAGGATCAGGCGGCAGCTAGCCTAACGAGTGGCAATCGTCGCCGCCGGAGGCAAATTCTTCTCATGGTCGCCAACGTTCATAGCCCGAACTTTTCGGGCGGCGCAAACATCGCCATCAAATGCCCGTATCACACCTACGAGCAGACGATCGCATTTTATCGCGATATCCTCGGCTTGCCGCTGATCGAGGAGGAAAAAGAAGGCTGCATTTTCCAATTCGGACCCGTCCGGCTCTGGATCGATCGGGTTCCAAACCTGAGCCATCCCGACATCTGGCTCGAGCTGGAAACGAACGACACCGAGAGCGCCGCAGCCTACCTGAAGAGCCACGGTGTGACGCGTCGCGACGAGGTGGAAGAACTACGGGAAGATTTCGACGGCTTCTGGATTTCAGATCCAGCCGGCGTCGTTCATCTGGTCGTTGGGGACGAGGATTGAGTCGTTAGGCCAGCTCGAAGAGCAGTCCCTCGAAGGTCGGCTGAAATGCGCCGCCACGTGTCGCCCCGATGGCAAAACACGGGCTGATCTCACCCTGGGCTGCGCAAAAAATCTCAATGTCGCGCCGGCCGATTTTCTCCAGTTCGGCCTGGACAGCCCCGGCCGCGAGCACGGGCGAGTTGCAATCCCGGCTGAGATGGCCCAGTACGACGCGTCCAATCTTGCCGGGCAGCAATTGTCCGATGACGGCCGCCGCCGCCGCGTTCGAAAGATGCCCGTGCCGGGACTGGATGCGCTGCTTCACTGGCCAGGGGCGATGCGGGTCGCTCTGCAAAAGTTTCTCGTCGTGATTCGTCTCGATCACCAGCGTCTGCACTTCGCGTAGACGCTCGATCGTTAGGCGAGTGGCCTGCCCGAGGTCGGTCACGTAGCCGAGCGCACTCGGCCCGGCGTGAAAGGTGTAGCCAACCGGCTCGACCGCATCGTGCGGCACCGGAAAGCTTTCCACTGCGATATCGCAGATGGAAAAACTGGCGCCGGTCCGAAAAATACGCCAGTTACGGTGCTCGCCTAACGAGCCGTCACGGATCGCTTCCGCGGTCAGGGTGTTACAATAAATCGGAATCTGGCATTTGCGGCAGAGGACTTCCAAGCCGCAGACATGGTCGCCGTGTTCGTGGGTGAGGAGAATGCCGTCGAGTTCGTTAGGCGAAATGCCGCAAAGAGCCAGCCGGAGGATGAGCTGGCGTGCACTGAGACCACCGTCGACCAGGAGCCGGCAATGATCGGTCGCAATTAGCGCGCTGTTGCCCGCGCTCCCACTTCCGAGCATTGTCAGACTAAACACGTCCGATACTTAGCGGGCGGCATGCGCGAGCACAAACAGAAACAGGTCGCAACGATCGCTCGCGCGAACTTTTTTCGACAGCGCCGAACAGCTCGGATAGGTTGCGCGGGCATGGATGCGATCGATTTGGCCGGGTTGCGCCGCGAATACGAAACCCAGGGTTTGCGCCGCGCCGATCTTCACCCCGACCCGATCGAGCAATTCGCGACTTGGTTTTCGACCGCGGTTAATTCCGCCTTTCCGGACGCCAATGCGATCGCGCTCGCCACCGCCACGCCCGATGGCGCTCCGTCGGTGCGCGTTGTTCTCCTGAAGGGATTCGATCAGCGCGGTTTCGTTTTTTTTACGAACTACGAGAGCGGAAAAGGTCGAGAGCTGGCGGCGAATCCGCAGGCGGCGTTTGCCGTTTACTGGGTGCAGCTGGAACGCCAGATTCGCGTCACCGGCCGGGTGGAAAGAACTTCGCGCGAAGAATCAGCCGCCTATTTCCACGATCGTCCGCGCGGCAGTCAGCTTGGCGCCTGGGTTTCGCGACAAAGCGAAGTAATCGATGCCCGACGGATTCTCGATGCACGTCTCGCAGAAATGACGGAGCGCTTCGCCGACAGCGAATCGATCGAGTTACCGCCGCACTGGGGTGGTTACCGGCTCATCCCGGCGACGATCGAATTCTGGCAGGGACGCGCCAATCGGTTGCACGACCGGTTTCGATATTCACGCGACGGGAACGGCTCGTGGAGGATCGAGCGCCTCGCCCCCTGATCGTTAGGGCAAGCGGTCGAAGCCGATGCCTTAACGATAGCTACCTCTCACACCTCGTCCTAAAATCCGATCGAGATGCCAGCGTACCCGTTGAGGGCGGGCGCCGGCTCGATGCGGCTGCCGAAAACACGTGAGTAGTACCGCTCATCGGTCAGATTGGAGACGCCAGCGAGCAGCCGGCAATTTTTTGCGAAATAATACTCCGCCGAAAAATCGAGTGTGAAGTAAGCCGGGATCTTGGCCGGCACGAGCACCGTGCCGTCGGCCGCTGTCGCCGGGAGATTAGAATCCTGGAAAAATTGCGACGAGACGGATGTCGCGCTGAGGCGGAACTCATAAGACTGCGGTTTGCCGAAACTGAGCGCCGCCTTCACGACCCATTCAGGAGCAAAAGCCGGGTCTTTGCCGACTTGGTCGGGGATGTCACTTTCCGTGAATTCGGCGTCGAGCCACTGCAGGTTACCCGAGACGGTGAGGTGGTTGCCCGCCAGCCCCGGCACATCGAATAAATGCAGAACATCGTAGGAAACCTCGCCTTCAAAGCCGCGGTGACGCGTGCTGCCGCTGTTGATGAGAATGGTGTCGTTGTTGACGCCGGGATTCAGGAACGCGGTTTCAGTGCGATTTGTGAATTCCATCCAGAAAAGACCAAGGTCATACCAAAGCCCGGGAACTGCGGCGGGCGTCCCGTGAACGCCCAGCTCGAAGTCGAGTGATGTAAACGGATCGGATGGGTGCCCCGGCGTAAAGCTCGGCGAAAAAGGAGAGACAACATCGAAGAAGCGCGTCGGTCGCCAGCCAGAGGAAGCGCTGAAGTAGGTCTCGTTCCCCTGCGCGAAATCATTGCCCAGACCAATGCCCCAGAGAGGCACGACATGATCGACGTCGGCACTCAACGGCGCGCGAGCAAAAGGCGTGACATTTTCGTCCACCTCAACCGACTCATGATCGAGCCGGAAGGATGGCACGATGTGGAAAGATCCGAAGCGGAACAAATCTTCGGCGAAAAATGCCTGATAATCGGTGCTTCGATCCTGATCCAATCGAGTGTCGCCGGTATCGTTGCGATCAGCAAAGAGATCAGGATTGATGAACTGCTCGAAAGGTGCCTCTCCGTGGTAAACGACGCCACCGAAGGTGAGGGCGCTGCCGCGGAGCATCGTGCCTTCGCCCCAGAGTTTGCGAAAGCGAATGTCGACGCCGCCATTGTAGTAGTTTTCCGATTGAATCGTTGTCGACGTCGGCAGTTCGCCGTTCGGCCCGAGATTCGCCGCGGTGCGGTTGTCGATCGCCTGATAGCTGAACCAGGCTTTGGCCTGCAGCAGCCAGCCGTCGCCGAATTCATGATCATGGCTCAGGGTGACATTGACGCGGTCGACCCAGTCGTGGTTGTACGGGGTCGGCGAGAAATTAGGATTCTGATTGTACTGCTGGATCGTTAGGCGACCGGGATCTCCGACGGAAACATGATAAGCGTGGACATCGAGCGCCCAGAGCTGGGAGGGGTCGGGGCGATACCCGATGTATTCGTCAGTCTGAAAAAGATCAGAGCGGCTGTTATCCCGCTGGCCTTCGGAGTGGACGTAACCGAAATCCGCCCCGAACTCGACCGGACCCTCGGTTCCTTGAAGGACGTTGAAGGTCGAGTAAGTGCCGTAGCCACCGCCGACCTGTTCCGTGTAGCCGCTGAGCGGAGATCCTTGGACAGGACGCTTCGTGACGTAGTTGATTACTGGCGCCGGCTCAGGGCCGTAGAGCAGGCTGGAGCCACCGCGGATGACTTGGATCTCGCTGATGCTCTGCGGCAATGGCGTATAGTAGAGTGTTGGGAAGCCGATCCAGTCAGTCGAGATCGGCAAGCCATCCTGCAACACGAGGATGAATTCAGATTCCTGCGGGTTCCCAAGGCCGCGATAGCTAAAGTTGAATTGTCCCGGTGTCTGTTGCTCGGTGATCAAAAGGCCGGGTGCCTTGTTGAAGATCTCCTGCTGATTGTTATCGATGACAGTCGGCTGCTGATCGAGTTTGATGACGGTGGCTTTCTTCGTCACCGTAATCTCAGTCCCGGAGACTTCCTTCATGATGTGATTGAGCTTCGGCCGGGTGTCATCCGAAGGAGTAGGGCTGGCGAGGGCCCGGCCGGTCACACTGATCTGTGGCGTCTCCGGAGTTCCGGGAGCGGTTTGCCCCCGGGTAGAGAGCGCGATCGCGGTGCTAAACAGGATCGCCGCCAGAGCGCCCGAGTTCTTCTTTGAGATGATAGAGTAGTGAGTTTTCAAGACAGTTATACTTTGGATGTGATAAATTTTGTGATATCTGGGAAAACCATCGCCCTCTGCGCCAGCCTAACGATTTCGGGTTGATGCTGGAGCTTCGGCTTCGCCTCGTTCCGACCCCCCAAAGAGGCACGAAAAAACGGCGAAAACCGAAGCGCGCGGGGAATCATGGGTCGTCCCGAAAAGCGGGGTTTCGACGGCGTTCTCAATCGCCACTCCAAAACGGTGAGGCAGACCCAGTTCGATCTCTGCGGTGTAATTGTGGTCCGGCCGATTAAAATGCAAGGCGTCTCCTTCATAGATTGCCGCGGCGTAAACCGTCCATGGCGCGAGGACATACGCGTTGACCAAGTTGGAAAATCTACTCCGAGAGAGCGCCGGCGGAGCGCCATACGCGCTTTGGACTTCTTCACCTCTCACCACCAGGGCAGGCTGCAGGTTGGTCTTAATTGTCGAAGTCGAGGTTGTCTCGTCCATTGAGGGGCTGGCTTGTGGGGAACCCGGCTGAGCTTGCGAAGCGTTGTCTACAGTGTGCAGTGAAGAGGCGGCAACCTGAGCCTGCAGATTTGGCGCGCCTGCGATCGCCGCCAGGGCGGAGAAGACGCCGAGCCCCGCCTCGATCAGTTGGACGCCGCTATGCAGAGGGCGGATCAGAAGTGGATGAAGCATGATGCCGTTTATTGCAACCTAGGTGTCATGACAAGAAAATAATGATATTTCTGTCATAATTATTTAAGCGAAATTCGGACACCGTTAGGCGCGCCCGATTTTGGGGACCGGTTAACCGGGGAAATGGAGGGTCACTCGAGTACCTTTCCCAAGATCGCTTTGGACCGAAACGCTTCCGCCGTGCAGCTCAGCGATCGACTTGACCAACGCCAGCCCCAGACCAGTTCCTTCCGAGCTGCGCGATTCGTCGATGCGGTAAAAGCGATCGAACAAGCGCGGCAGATGATTCTCGGCCACCCCGCAGCCGGTATCCTCCACCACGATCGCTGACTCGTTAGGCTCGATCAGGAGCGAGATAGCAATGGCGCCGCCGTCGGGCGTGAAACGGACGGCATTATCGACCAGGTTGCTGACCGCGCGTCCGAACAAGACGGGATCGGCATAAACCTCGCCTTTGCCGTGGCAGGTGATGGTGAGTCGGCGCTCTTCCGCAATCGATTCGTTATAAGCCGCGATCTTTTCAATCGCCGCCCGGCCATCGAAGAGCGAAAGCTGCACTTTGCTTTCGGCCGCCTCAGCCCGGGCGAGAAAGAGAAGATTATCGATAATCCCGGAGAGCCGGGCGCATTCCGAAATGCTCGATTCGATAACCGCTTCGTATTCGTTAGGGGCACGCGGCCGGGCGAGCGCGACCTCCGCTTCGCCACGAATATTTGCGAGTGGCGTCCGCAGCTCGTGCGCGATATCGGCGGAGAATTGCGAGAGGCGAGTGAAGGAGTCTTCGAGCCGGTCGAGCATTTCGTCAAAGGCGACCGCGACCGGTTGCAGCTCGGCCGGCCACTCCGTCGGGGGAACACGTTCATGCAGATGATTCGGACCCATCCTCCGGAGCGAATGAGTCATCGCGCTCAACGGCCGGAGCCCGTGCTTCGTCACGGTTACGGCGATAATGGCCGACGCGATGATGCCCGCCGCGAGCACACCGACGACGAGGAATCCGAACTCCATCATGAATTCCTCATCCTCCGAACGATCCTGCGCGATCTGGATAAGGTAGCGTCGTCCGTTCGTCGCTTCGACGGCCGAGAGTAACGAAAACAATTTCCCGCCAGTGCGGTAATCGACGGGTTCCGTCCCGGGCTGCGCAGCAAACAGTTCGGCTGGCAGCCACCGATTCATTCCCGGAGTTTCTGCAACCGCTTTTCCCTCCGGGTCGATGACTCGCACCCAATAAGCCGCCCGTTCGCCGCGGCGAAGCGTCTTCAACTCATCGCGCAAGAGAGCCGGACCACCGGCGCTTCGCAGATCGGCGCCAATCGCAAACAGCTTGTCCTCGAGCACGAGGCGGTCTTCCTCAAATTCGTGCCTAAGGACTATCCAATAGAGGATCGCCAGCCCGCAGCAGAGCAGAAGCGCGGCGGCTGGCGCAAAACGGAAAACCAGTTGGGAAGCGATCGAGCGCGGTTCAGCCGGCCTTGAGGACATAACCGGCGCCGCGAACGGTGTGGATCAACTTTTTCGGATAGGGGTCGTCCACTTTTGCGCGCAAGCGCCGCACCATGACATCGAGCACGTTGGTGCCGGTCTGAAAATCGATCCCCCAAACGTGGCTCTCGATCTCCTTGCGCGAGACAACCTCGCCCGCTTTGCGAACGAGATGCGCGAGGAGGAGAAATTCCTTCGCCGTCAGATGGAGCGGATTGCCCGCGCGCACGGCGCGATTGCGATGCGTATCCAGCTCCAGATCTTCGATTCGCAACTGGTCGTCCTGCTTCGTCTCACTCCGTCGCATGAGCGAACGGACGCGCGCCACCAGTTCGGAAAAGGCGAACGGCTTCACCAGATAATCATCTGCTCCCAGCTCGAGCCCTTTCACGCGATCCGGCACACTGTCGCGCGCGGTCAGGAAAAGAATTGGCGTTTGTTTTCCCTGACTGCGCAATTCCTCCACCACTCCCCAGCCATCTTTTTTTGGTAGCATCACATCGACGAGGAGAAGATCGAAATGCTCCGCAAAGGCGCGTTGCAATCCGCTCTCGCCGTCGCGCGCCGAAGCGACGGTGTAGCCTTCTTCTTCTAACCCCTTTGCGATAAAGGCAGCAGTCTTTATCTCGTCCTCAATCACAAGAATGCGCACGTCGGAAGGTATAAGGGGTGGAATGACGCCCTTCAAGTCTAAGCCCACGTCCTGTCTCTCGGTGATGGTCATTCGAAGAATTTCTCCCGGTGCGGCCGCAGATCGAGCTCGAGCGTCCAGGCAGAGCGTTCCTGACCGGCGACATGCCAGTAAGCTTCCGCCATCTGGTCGGGATCGAGCAGCGGCTCGTTAAGCGAAACTTCTTCGCCCGCTCCGATCACACCATCGACGACAACGTGCGCGACGTGCACTCCCTGTGGCCAAAGCTCGCGCGCAAGCGATTGCACCAAACCGCGGAGGGCAAACTTTGCGCTGCTAAAGGCCAGCCACCCGCCGCCGCGCACGCTCGAGGTCGCTCCGGTAAAGATCATCGCTCCTTCCCCGGCCGCGATCATATCCGGAGCGGTGGCGCGGGCGCAAACGAATCCACCTAACGCGGCCACGCGCCAGGAGCTTTCGAATTGTTTCGGCGTGGTCTTGAGTAGTCCATCACCGGAGGAAGAGCTCGCGTTGTGCAGCAGGACATCGATCACCCCCAGCTCTTTTCGCACCTTTGTCACCGCCGCTTCCGCTGCCGCGGCGTTGCTCACGTCCGCGCGGACGGCGAACGCCTTTCCACCCGCCGTCGAGATTTCGCGCGCCAGTTTCTCGATGTAATCCGCATGCCGCGCCACGAGACCGAGCGCGAAGCCTCCCCGGGCAAAACGGCGGGCGAGCGCGGCTCCCAAGCCGGGGCCGACTCCGGTGACGAGCGCGACACGATGCGCGCTCACGATTTCCCCCCGAAAGTTACGTGATCATCCAGATCGATCAGGTCCATCCAGGTTTTGATATCTTCACGTGTCTTCGAGAAAGAGCCAACGCGCCGGAAGAAGAAGACGAGCGTTCCTTCGTCGCTATCTGGCGTGCGGCGGAGCATGTATTCGCTCCATTGCTCGATCTCCCACGGCATCGGTTGATGGCGTGCGTTGGCATTAATCCAGGCGAGCATTTCGCCGTCGCCTTTGCCGGTTGCGAGCTGTTCGAGGAGAGCATTCGGATCGAAGCCGAGAAAATTAATGAGATGCTGATCGAAGGGCGCATCGAATTTAAATTCGCCATTCTTCTCCGTGAGCGTGGCGCGGCCTTTATCGAAAATCCGCGGGAGAGTGACGTAACCGCCAAGGCGGCAGCGTGGACTCCGCGGCGGGCGCTGCGTGAGATCGGGGGCGGAGATTTTTTCGCGAAGGTCTTCCATGGATAGTGCAGGAAGAGGATGCTGTGATCGCGGCCGAGGGCAACTATCAGTCGGAGGCAGCCCTGGCGGAAGTGATCGATCGTTAGGCAAGAACGGGTGGTCGCGCCCGGGGCGAAATCGCGCTAGTGCTTCTTATGTCGCTCTTTGCTCGTCTGGCCTGGATTTGTTCGTTGCTCTGGAATGTTTCGTTAGTCGCGGCGCAGGAAACGGAGATGGCGCCGATCGTTTCCCCGCCGCCGGCCCTGGCCACTCCGTCCGCCTCGCCCTCACCTTCCGCCAGCTCTTCCCCCACTGCTTCCGCGCAGCCGAACGCTTCTCCTACGCCTGTCCAGCTGACAGATGTTCTTTTAAAAGGACTGAAAGCGCGCGTGATCGGACCGGCAGTGATGGGCGGTCGCGTTTCAGACATCGCAATCGATCGGCGGAATCCCGCGATCTTTTACGTCGGGCTCGGGACCGGCGGCATTTTCAAATCGAGCAATAACGGCGTCACCTTCGATCCAATTTTTGACAAGCAGCCGTTGCTCTCCATCGGCGCGATCGCAATCGCCCCATCGGATTCGGATGTCGTCTGGGTCGGAACGGGCGAAGCGAATGATCGCAATTCCTCCGAATGGGGCGACGGCGTTTATCGCTCGACCGATGGCGGCTCGAACTGGGCGAACGTTGGCCTGAAAGAGACCCGTGCGATCGCGCGGATCGCCGTCCATCCGACCAAACCGGAAGTCGCTTATGTTGCGGCGCTGGGGAATCTCTGGAAAGACGGCGGCGAACGCGGTCTCTATAAAACAACCGACGCCGGCAAGACTTGGAAGCTCGTCCTGAAAGCGCCTTCGCCTAACGACGCCCGGACCGGCTGCGGCGACGTGGTGATCGATCCGTCCAGTCCCGAAACCGTTTACGCGGCGCTCTACGCACGGCAGCGCACCCCGTGGTCATTTGCCTACGGCGTGACGGCGACGAATGGCGCTGATGTCGGCGGGATTTTCAAGAGCACCGACGGCGGCGCGACTTGGAAAAAATGCAGCGACGGGCTTCCCGGAAAGACGGGCCGGATCGGCCTCACCATTTCCGCGAGCCACCCGAAAACGGTGATGGCGATCGTGCAAAGCGATGAAGGCGGCGCGAGCGACCTGCGCCAAATTCACAGCCGGCGCGGCGGCGTTTTCCGCTCGGAGGACGGTGGCGGCAAATGGACACGGATGAGCGATATCGATCCACGGCCGTTTTATTTCAGCCAGATCCGGATCGACCCGACGAACGACCAACGCGTCTACATTCTCGGCATGGCGGTGCTCGCCTCCGATGAGGCTGGCAAGAATTTCCGGGAAGATCTTTCGGAGAAAGTTCATCCTGATTGTCACGCGTTCGCCATCCAGCCCGGGAGCGCGCCGCTCGCAAAGCCCGCGAAAGCGCAGGACAAAAACAAGCCGCCCAAGCCGCCGATCTGCCAGCGCCTCCTCCTCGGCACCGATGGCGGCGTTTACCAAAGTTACGCCGCTGGCAAAGGGTGGGAACATCTCAACCGTTTTCCGGGAGGCGAATTTTACCGCATCACGCTCGATGACTCGCAGCCGTTCTATCGGATCGCGGGCGGCCTGCAGGATAACGAAAGCTTTGTCGGTCCCAGCCAGGTGCCGAGCAAGGAAGGGATCCGCAATTCCGACTGGACCGCACTCGAAGGCGGCGACGGATTTTATGTCGCGTTCGATCCCTCGGATCACGACGTTTTTTATGCGGAAAGTCAGGAGGGCTTCATTCATCGTATCAATCTGCGGACAGGAGAGCGGCGCGATCTGCGGCCGGAGGCGGCGGAAGGGCAGGAGCGTTATCGCTTTCATTGGAACGCACCCCTCATCGGCAGCCGGCAGCCGGGCGTGGTCTATCTCGCTGGGAATCGCGTTTTTCGACTTACAAATAAGGCGGAAAATTTCAAAGTGATCAGCCCCGATCTGACGCGGCAAGAGCCGGGCAAAATCGACACGAATGGGAGCGGCGCGGAAAATTACGGCGTCGTCTATTCGTTAGCCGAGTCGCCCCTCAAAACCGGCCAGCTCTGGGCCGGGACGGACGACGGCCGACTTTGGGTGACGCAAAACGACGGCGGCAATTGGATGGAGCTGACGAAGAACCTACCCGAACCGGTGCGCGGCCAATGGATCGTGCGGATCGAGCCGGGCGCGAAGGATGCCAAGACCGCCTTCGTCGTGACCAACGCCTATCGCAGTGGGGACGATCGGCCCTTCATCATGCGCACCGACGACCTTGGGCAGACCTGGCAAAGCGTGACCGGCGTCGGCCTGCCGCCTAACGATCCCGTGGAGGTTGTGCGGCAGGATCCGGTCAATCCCAATCTGCTTTATGCGGGTACGCACTTCGGTCTTTTCACAAGCGTCGATCGCGGCGGTCACTGGCTGCGGCTGGGCGATCTGCCTAACGTGCGGGTCGACGATCTCCAGATTCAGCCACGCACAGCCGATCTGGTGATCGCGACTCACGGGCGCAGCATCGATATTCTGGATGACACGCGCCCATTGCGGGAGTTGACGCCGGAGGTGACGGCGAAGCCGGCCCATCTCTTCACCATCGCCCCGGCGCGAGGATTCTATCTGCTCTCCGGTTTCGCAGATTGGAATGGGAAGGGCGTCTATCGCGGGGAGAATCCGCCGGAAGGCGCGCTGATCAGTTTTTGGGTGAGGGAATTTACTGGCGACGAAGTGAAAATCGCGATCACGAATGCCGCGGGCCAGCCGGTCGCAAACCTAAAGGGTGGCAACGCTCCGGGGTTGAATCGCGTCAGCTGGGATCTCCGACCGACGGAAGATGTGCGGATCAAATACGGCGGCGACGACCCGAAGAAATTCGTGCCGAGCGGCCGGTACACCGCGGAGCTGAGCTACGGGAAAGAAAAGATGAAGCAGACTTTCCAGGTCGAGATCGCTCCCGGCATCACGACTCGTTAGGCAAAGGCGGGCGAGGCCTGCTGTTTCGGAGGAAGGGCACTTCCCACGCCCACAGCAGGATTCCTAAGATTTCGACCTAGATCACAACTCACTCCCCCTCTGATTGTGAGGCCCAGTGAGGCCGGGAAGGTAAGTCCCGGCCGCGATGGGCGCGGTTGAGAAAAAGAAAACCGCTAGCAATATGATCCAGCCTCTGATCGACACCGCCGGCCTCGCCGAAGCTTCCGACGAAACCCTCATGGAAGCGATCACCGACCGGCACCAGACCGCCCTGCGCGAACTTTACAATCGCTACGGAAAAACGCTCAAAGCCGTCGTGACCCGCGTCGTGCACGAAGAAGCCGAAGCCGACGATGTGCTGCAGGAGATTTTTCTCCAAGTCTGGAAAGAGGCGGAAAATTATTCTCCGAAAGCTGGACGACCTCTTGGCTGGGTAGTAACCTTGGCGCGACGCCGGGCGATCGATCGTCTGCGTCGTCGCCAGGCATACTGCCGG
>DASXDC010000093.1:0-4299 GCA_036490855.1 Chthoniobacterales bacterium | reverse complement strand
GTCGAGGTGCAGCCGTTGAAGATCAGCGCGCGCATTCGCGGGCTTCAGAGTCATAATCAGCCGCTGGAAGTCGCAGAGCCGAGAGCGCGCCTGGCGCTCAATCTGGCCGATCTTGCTCCCGAGGAAATCTACCGCGGAGCGCTCATCACCACGCCTGACAGCGGCGACCCGTCCCGCGCGATCGATGTCCTGCTCGAACGCTCCGCGCGACTCCCGACGACCGCCCGTCCGCTGAGAAACGGATCGACGCTTAACTTTCATTACGGAAGCGCGCGTCTCAGCGCGCGTTTGCAACTGCTCGATCGCAAAGAATTCTTGCCTAACGAAAAGCAGATTGCCCGTCTCCATTTTGCTTCGCCGATTTTTGTCTTCGAGGGAGATCGTTTCCTCCTCCGCGATGCATCCGAACAGCTGACTGTCGCTGGTGGAGCTGTCCTCGATGCGGAAGCTGATGCGGTCAGATTCAAGTCAGCGCCCCAACGTCTATTCCTCCAGCGGCGAGCGGCTGCGCCTAACGATTGCGGAGTCCTGGCAGAAACGCGATTGCAGCGTGATCGGTTTGGCTGGCGTGAGGAGCTTCTGCGGAAGACGAATTTCAGCGAGGAAGAAATCGCCGCTTCGCTGAAGGCATTGCAAGCCGCCGGCCGAATTTTTCTCGACGGGAAAATCGCGGTGGATTTGGATTGGTGGAAGAAGCTCCGGGAAAGTGCCGCCAGCTTGATCGGCGCGGAGCACGTCGCGCATCCCGAGCAGGCGGGTCTTGAGATTGGCCAGTTGCGCGACGCGCTTCAGCTGGCAAACGAGGTCGTGTTTGACGCGCTGCTCGGGGCGCTCGCGGAGAGCGGCTTCGTCCGGAATCGCAATGTCGTTCAGCGCGTCGACCATCAGCAGTCGCTGCCGGCCGAGCTGCGCAGCGCCGGAGAGCGAATCCGCGCGGCGTTCGCGGCCGCACCTTTCAATCCGCCGTCGCGGAGGGAGCTGGCCTCGGATTCGAATTCGGAGCGGGCTTTGCGGTTTCTTGTCGAAACGCGCGCGGTCGTTGAACTCACGCACGATGTCCTCTTCGGTGCGGAGGCCTTTCTGAAAATGCGCGAGACGGTGGCGATATTTATCGAGTGCAATGGACCGGCGACTGCGGGTCAGCTGCGAGCAGCGCTCGGCAGCTCGCGTCGCGTCATCGTGCCTTTCCTCGAGCGGCTCGACAAGATCGGCCTAACGATCCGGGAAGGCGATCGGCGTCGTCTTCGTTAGGCCGCTTTGCCTTCGCCGCCGCCGATGTATTGGGCGTGCGCAATCGCCGCAACGATGGAGGAGCCGCCGATGATGTTGCCGATGAGCACCGGGACCATGTAGGCGAAATAGTCGAGCACCGTTTTCTGCCCGAGGCCGACGAGATAAAAGGCGTCGACCGAGCCGACGATGACATGCGCAAATTCTGCAATGCCGACGATGTAGGTGATGATGATAATCACCCAAACACGCGCGGTCTCCGCGAAGGGCAGGAGCCAGACCATGAGGGCGATGAGGAAGCCGGCAAAAATCCCGCGCAAGAGGAGTGAGCCGAAGCCAAAATGGAGCGACGCCTGAGCGAGATCCTGCATCGCGTGATGCACTTCGCTCGAAACCATGGCGGTGTTTCCCAGCATCCATCCCATCGCCAACGCGCCGGCGAGATTGCACACGAGCACGATCGACCAAAGCCGCCCGACATTCAGAAAAACTTCAAGCTTCGGCTTGCGCAGGAGTGGGAGGATGACAGTGAGGGTGTTCTCGGTGAAGAGCTGCTGGCGGCCGAGAACGACCATCAGGAAGCCGACGGAGTAACCGAAGTTTTCAATCAGCGGACGCCACGGCGTATCGGGCAGGCGGCTGTGCAAAATCCCTTGCGTAAGGAGAGAAAATCCCATGGCCAGGCCTGCGGCCACACCCGACCAGGCGAGCGCGGAATTGCTGCGCTCCAGCTCGTGCAGGCCTTCCTGCCGGACGGCTTCGTAGACGATGTGGCCGCCGGGCGAAGTTCGCTCCTGTATTTCCTCCTCTTCCGACTCGGCCTTTTTCGCCGCCGCGCGCTGTTCGTTAGGCATGGCGGGAAGGATCGACTGTTCAGGCTTGCGAAGCAAAAACCGATTCCGGATCTGCTCCCGAAATCCGGCCGGCGCTGATCCAGCCGAAGCGGCTGAGGAGCGCCCCGAGAAGAAAGGAGACGGCGGCGAGGGGAACAAGGCTCGTTAGGCGAAAAATGATCGGAAGCGGACCGGAAAGAATTTCGCCGCCGCGAATCAGCCAGCCGGAGCGGCCTTCGTGGAGTGCGCGATCGGCCGGGCCGTGCCGGTCGATTTCGAGCCAGATCCAGAGCAGCGTTTCGATGATCGCGACGAGCATTCCGAGGAGAAAAAGCGGGCGAATATAAAATCCTGCCAGCTCGAGGATGCCAGCGGCACAGCCGAGCCCGGCGGTCCCGAAATGAATCGGGAGAAGGAGGCGGTGGAGAAACCAGGCGGGAATGGCGGTCGCACCGATGAGCACTCCGGTGTAGGTGGCGAGTCCAAGTCCGGCTACCGCGGCACCGACAGTGAAAATAATGGCAACGACAAAGACGAGCGGATCGACCGAGGGAGCAAAGGCGTGGTCAAAATAAAGCTCGAAGATGAGCCAGGCAGGGAGAGCGAACCCTCCGAAGAGAGAGAGAATCCAGGCGCCGACTGACATCGGCGACTGATATTTAAAAACGCGGAGCATGTTTAGGAACATCTCCGGTCGCCCCAGATCCATCACGAGAAGAATCGGCGAGATGACGGCACCGGCCGCGGCTATCCAGAGCGCGACATGAACGAGATCGAGCATTCCGAGGCAAAAGCCGGCGCAGGCGAGGAGCGGAGCCATGCCCGCGGCGCCGCCCACGAAAAAGTAGAGCGGAATTTCCCAAGTCCAGACCGGAGGCCTAACGACGGCCTCGCCGTAGTAACCAACGTACTTTGGGATCGGTCCGCCTGCGACATCGACGCCGCGACCGGTGACGACATCGCCGTGCTTCGCTTCGCGACGCCAGGTGTCGAGCTTCTCTTCGAAATTGTGGTCGGCGCTCATGAGAACTGGCCGGTGGATGCAAAGCTCCGGGGAGCGCGGGCGCCTCGCCCGCTCTGGTCTGCGCCTCGCGCAACGGCTGTTCGGTGTCGCGGAAATTGTCGGTCAGGAGCCAAAAACAGCGTGCGGAGCGACCGCGCTCCCCGGACCTCTATCGCGATCTCGTCAGGGAAATTCATCACGCGAAAAAGGCGAAGAGGACCCCGACCGCTGCAACCGCGCCGAGCGCGGTGACGAGTGCGGCGGCCCAGGAGGATTTGAGGTAGATCGTCGGGATCTGCGGCTTCGGCGGAAGGCCGTAGGCTTTCGGTTCGCCTAACAATAAGAAGAAAGCGTGGATGCCGCCGACGGATGTGTCGGTCGGGTCGTAAAGTTGCGCGTCGTCGTAGCCCTGGGTCTGCAAGGCTTTCACTCGCTCGGCGCCGCGCGCGCGCAGGTCATCGAGGCGGCCGAAGACGATCGATTCGGTCGGGCAGACTTTCGCGCAAGCAGGGGTGAGCCCGCTTTTTTGTCGGTCGTAACAGAAGGTGCACTTGAAGGCGCCGCCGGCGTCGGGGAGCGGTTCCGGCCGGCGATCGATGACGCCAAAGGGACAGTTGACGACGCAATAACCGCAGCCGTTGCAGACGTCGTTCTGCACCAGCACGCTCCCGACCTCGGTGCGGACGATTGAGCCGGTCGGGCACGCTTCGAGGCAGCCGGCTTCTTCACAATGTTTGCAAACGTCGGAGAGAAAGACCCAACGGAACGGATCTTCCTTTTCCCCTAACGAATTGCCTAACGACATCGGGCCGGCGATCTGAGTTCCCATTGCGAGATCCTGCTCGATGAACATGACGTGCCGCCAGGTGGAAGCGCCGAGGTGGCCGGTGTTGTCGTAGGAGTTGCCGGTCCAGGTGTAGCCGTCTTCCGGCAGTTCGTTCCATTCCTTGCATGCGACCTCGCAAGCCTTGCATCCGATGCAGACGCTCGGGTCGGTGAAGAAGCCCACCTCGACATGTTCCGCCACGTAATTATGCCGGCGCTGATTCGTACTCTGTGTGCCTTCGCCGATCATGAACGGGAATCGCTGAGGAAAGCAGGAACGCAGGAAAAGAACCGCGAAAATCTCTTCGCCCTCTTTAAAAATCTTCCTGCTTTCTTGCTTTCCTTAGCCATCTCCTTAAACGGATTTCCCATGTTGCCCGTGGCCGGGAGTAAGTTTGCCGCCGCTGG
>DASXDC010000092.1:0-1547 GCA_036490855.1 Chthoniobacterales bacterium | reverse complement strand
GCAGGCGGCTTCGAGCGCACAGATGTAAAGGCGTTTTCGGCCGCGACCGTCGAGCTGCCATCGGGACCGATCTATCGGGAGGCGCGGAAATGAGGGGAAAGCCGCCGATCTTGCTCTACGACGGCGTTTGCGTCCTTTGTTCGCGCTCCGTGACGTTCGTCCTGAAGCATGAGCGAAAGGCGTCGATTCGCTTTGTCGCGATCCAATCGGAGGAAGGCGCCGCGATCGCGGCGGCGCACGGCGTCGACCCCGAACAACCAGATACGTTTCTGTTCGTTGAAGATGGCAGAGCCTGGCGGAAATCGAGCGGCGTGATCGCGCTGTTCGCCCACCTGCGTCCGCCCTGGTCATTCGCGCGCGCGTTGGGTTTTTGCCCGGCGCCCTTGCGCGACTGGCTCTACGACCACGTGGCGCGTAATCGCTACCGCCTGTTCGGAAAGCGCGAAGTCTGCATGGCGCCCACGCCGGAATTGCGCGAGCGCTTCGCCCTGCCGGAGTAGCGGTGATGACTTTCCGATACTGGTCGATTCATCAGATCCCGCGCCACCGAATCGCTAGCCCGTATTCTGCCTACATGCAGGCGCTACGGGGGCGACATCCAGTCGAGGAGGGCTATCCTGCCATGCCTTTCTCACGAGCCGGGCTGCTGCCGGCGCTCATCGCGTTGCTCGGGATCGTCGGTCAGCTATCAATGTGTTTGAGGACGTGAACATGTCGGGCTGCGGTTCGCGGCGATCACGACGTGGGGATTCGCGTGACCAATCCATCGGCCGAGCGCATCGACCACCACGAGCGGTCCGATGCCGATATCAAAACCGGATATTGAGCCTGACCTCGGTCTTGAAGTCGAAGACCGGGTAATCACGGATAATCGGCGCGGCGGCCTCCAGCGAGAGGGTGACGTTGTCGCTGATCTTGCGTCCGATCCTGGCGTCGAGCGGAACAAACAGGCGTCCGGTCTGTCCCGCGATCGGGTCGCCGAAGTTCACGCGAATGTCCGGGCTTGGAAACAACGTAAAAAACCAGCGATTGGGCAGCCCGATATTGAACGTCGGCGCGAATTGCAGATTGCTGATGTTTCTCTTTGAGGGATCGCCGGCGAAGCTGACTTCATAACGCAGGAGCGGCTCGAAATAGCTGCCCGCGCTTATTTCCTGCAAATCGTAGCGAACGGCGGCTCCCGGCATGATCCGCCATTTTCCGGAGGTGATCGCCTCGGCGCCCGTCGGGGCGATGAGGCGCGCTCCAAAACCCGCCTTCCAGCGTTCGTTCAGTTGGTCGATGACCGCGGCCTGGATATCCGCGTCTCCGACCCCGTAGAGGAAGTCGCCGTTGGGATTGTTGGCGTTGACCGGATTTCTCGCCAGAAACGGCAGATCTCCGCGGAGAACGAGCTCCCATTGCGGAGCCATGTCGACATGATAATCCGCGCGAAGTTTTGCGGTTTCAGTGGTGACCTCGGTGAGCGTCCCCTTGACGAGTCCATTTCCCGGCGCGGACCTGTCCGAGTACATCAACTGGAAAAGGTTGCGAACGCTGAGGAAATC
>DASXDC010000091.1:0-11898 GCA_036490855.1 Chthoniobacterales bacterium | reverse complement strand
GCGTGCGACGCAGCCAAAGCATCGCGGTTGGGTGCGGCGGAGCCAGGCGAGCTTAGCCGGCCAAAAGGAAGTGCGCAGCATGCAGCCAGTGCGTTGCTGAATCGTGCGCTCGTCCAGTTGCGCGCGCAGGCGGATGGCGTCCTCCGCGCAGCGCGCGTCGGCCCACGTATAAATCGGAGTGAGCGGTTTGCCGGTGCGGTCGAGACCGAGCAGGCTGTGCCAGAACCCGGAGCCCGCCACGACTGGCGTATCGCTTTTCGTTAGGCAGAAACGAGTCTGGCGGAGACAGTGTTGCGCGGCGCGCAAGAGAACTGCCGGGTCGAGCTCCGCGCCGTGATCGCGGGAATGACAGACGCGATAATTCTGGCTCGCCCTCGAACTTCGCAGGAGGTGCGCCTCGTCGTCGAACAGCGCGCTGCGCACGGAGGAAGTCCCGATGTCGAAGGCGAGGACGATCGGACGGCGGCGCGGCATCTCTGATTTAATTCGTTTTAAGCTCCACGTTTTGGCTTTAAGTGAAGGATTTGGCACGTCTGCCGCGCCCATGTTCAAGAAGATACTCGTCGCGCTCGACAACAGTCCAACCGATCGGGCGATGTTTACGCCCATCGCCGAGCTGGCCAAAGTGCACGGGTCGGAGTTGCTCCTCCTGCACGTGGCTGACGGCTGGGCGGCGCGAAATTACAATCGTTTCCAGCTCGCAGACTCGGAGGAGATGCAGGAGGACCGGGCCTATCTGAAAAAAGCGGCTGGCGATCTGCAGGCGGAGGGACTGGAGGTTACGACGCAACTCGCGCTCGGCGATCCGGCAACTGGGATTCTGAAAACAGCGGACGATGAAAACTGCGACCTGATCGCGATGACGACGCACGGTCATCGTTTCCTGAAGGATCTGCTCTACGGGAGCACGATCACGCAGGTGCGCCATCGGGCGAAAGTCCCGGTGCTTTTGATGAACGTCGCGAAATGAGAGGGCGAAGAAATCGCTCAGGAGCGTGGTTGCCGGCGGAGAGACGATTGGACAGAAAATGAAGGCGCTCTTTTTGACTAACGAATATCCGCCGCACATCTACGGCGGCGCCGGAGTGCATGTCGATTATCTCTCGCGCGAACTGGCTCGGCTGATGGAAGTGGAAGTGCGTTGTTTTGGCGATCAGGAATCGTTAGGCACGAATCCGGAGGTGCGCGGTTTCGGACTCGACGCGAGCGGCTACACCTGTCCGCAGCCGCTGCGCTCCGTCTTCGGCGCGGTGCAGTGCTCGCTCGATTTCAACACCGTTGAGATCACGGCCGATGTCGTTCATTGCCATACTTGGTACAGCCATTGTGGCGGCATTCTCGCGAAGCTGAATTACGGGCGGCCGCTCGTCATCACGGTCCATTCGCTCGAGCCGCTCCGGCCGTGGAAGCGCGAGCAGCTTGGCGGCGGATATGATTTCACCGTCTGGTTGGAAAAGACGGCGTTGGAGATGGCCGACGCGGTCATCGCCGTCTCGAACGGCACGAAGGCGGATGTCGAACATCTTTTCCAGATCAAACCGGAACGCTTGCACGTGATCTACAACGGCATCGACCTCGATGAATATCGGCCGAGCGAAGAGGCCGATGCGCTCGTCCATTATGGAATCGATCCGCAGCGGCCATATCTGCTTTTCGTCGGGCGGATCACGCGGCAAAAAGGGATCATTCATCTCGTGCGCGCGATCCAATATATGGATCCCAATTTCCAGATTGTCCTCTGCGCCGGCGCACCTGACACGCCAGCGATCGCGGAGGAAATGAAAAAGGCGGTGAGCGCGGCGCAGGCGAAAAGGCCGGACGTGATTTGGATCGAGGCGATGGTGGACAAGAAAACCGTGCACCAGCTTTACGGGCAGGCGGCGGTCTTTTGTTGTCCCTCGATTTACGAGCCGTTCGGAATCATCAATCTCGAAGCGATGGCCTGCGAGACGGCGGTGGTGGCGAGCGCAGTCGGTGGGATTAAAGAGGTGGTGGTCGACGGCGAGACGGGATTTCTCGTGCCGGTGGAACAGATGAGCGAGAGTCCATTCGAGCCGACAAGTCCTGAGAAGTTCGAGCACGATCTGGCGGCCCGGGTAAACGAACTGATGGCGCACCCTGAGCTGCAGAAAAAGTTTGGACACGCGGGGCGCAAACGGGCGGAAGAAAGATTCGGCTGGGGTGCGATCGCCCGTCAGACAAAGGAACTCTACGAATCGCTCTTCGGGTCGTGCGGTCGTTAGGCACTGTCGTTATGGGCGGAGCGGTGTATCGTTTCGCGAATGTTTGTTGACCGGATCAAGGTAACGGCCAAAGGAGGGGACGGCGGGCGCGGCTGCGTGAGTTTTCGACGCGAGAAATTTGTCCCAAGAGGCGGTCCGGACGGAGGCGATGGCGGGAAAGGCGGCGACGTGATTCTGCGCGCCGATGAGCACACGGATAATCTGGCGAGCCTTTTCTACGAGCCATTGATCAAGGCAAAAAACGGGGCGCACGGCATGGGCAAACAAATGCATGGGCGCGGCGCGGAGGACAAAGTCGCGAAGGTCCCGGTCGGCACGATCGTTTATCGGCGAGATGCGCCCGGCGACCCGGGGGCCTTTGGGGATGTGCCGAATCCAACGGCGCCGGCGGCGGAGACGACCCTGGAGCAGATCGCCGACCTGACCGTGCCTAACGACGAGTTCATTCTCTGCCACGGCGGGAAAGGCGGGAAGGGGAATGTACATTTCAAAAGCTCGCGCAACCGCGCCCCCCGCCAGTATTCGGAGGGCGAAGAAGGGGAAGAAGGGGAATTCATCCTCGAGCTGAGAACAATGGCGGACGCGGCGCTCGTCGGATACCCGAACGCTGGGAAATCGACTTTGCTGCGCCGTATCTCGGCCGCGCATCCGAAGGTCGCCGCTTATCCTTTCACGACTTTGCATCCGATGATCGGGGTGGTCGATTTCAAGGATTATCGCCGGGCGACAGTCGCGGATGTTCCGGGATTGATCGAAGGAGCGCATCGGAACGTCGGCCTCGGCCACGCGTTCCTGCGCCACATCACGCGCTGCCGTTTGCTCCTCTTCGTGCTCGATATGGCGGGCAGCGAAGGGCGCAACCCAAGCGAAGACCTGCAGCATCTGCGGCGCGAGATCGATCTCTACGATCCGCGGCTTTCGCAGCGGCCGTGGCGGGTTATCGCGAACAAAATGGACCTGGCTGGCGCGGACGAGAACCTCGCTCATTTCGAGCAACGCTTTCCCGACAGAGAGGTAATGCCCGTGTCAGCCAAAGAACAGAAAGGGATCGATAAATTCAAGCGCGCACTAGAGGACTGGCTCGAAGAATCAATGCCTGAGGGAATGCTGGCGGCCGGGTCCGATCTCCCGAAAGGCCGAGAGGGAAATGATGAGCGAATTACAGTTAGACAAGCGGAAGCGATGCGCTAAAGAGTTCACGACTTTTTGCCACTACCTGTGAGCTCCCCATTTATTATGCCGAAATTGGTCGTAGCAAGCTACTGCACAACATTTCTCAAGTCGGAGATGCTCCACATCTACCGGCAGGTCACGGCCTTTCGGGAAGTGAAGACCTTCGTCATGACGAAGAAGATGCAGAACACCGATCGGTTTCCCTTTGACGACATTGAGTTAATCCCGGCGCCGCGGATGAATCCCTTCCGGCACGGCTGGCTGAAATTTGTCGAACGCCAGCCGCCGATCGTCTATCGCGGCGAATATCAGTTGCTCGCCAATCTCCTCGAACGTCGCGGCGCGGACCTGATGCACATTTACTTTGGACACACCGGCGTCCATCTGCTGCCGTTCATCGAATGCTGGGAGCGGCCTTGCATTGTTTCCTTTCACGGTGCCGACGTGATGCTGAAGGCGGACACGCCAGATTACGCAGCGAAACTGCGCAAGCTTTTTCATTCCGTGCCGCTTGTTCTGGCGCGCTCCCGCTCACTTGAGCGGCGTCTCACACAGCTCGGTTGTCCGGCGGAGAAAATCCGCATTAACCGCACTGGAATCCCACTCGCGCATTTCCCAACCATGCGCCGCGAGGCGCCATCCGACGGACGCTGGAGATTTCTCCAGGCCTGCCGCTTGATCCCGAAAAAAGGCCTAACGACCTGCCTGCGGGCCTTTGCGATTTTTCATCGGGAGAATCCGCGTGCCAAATTGCTCATCGCGGGCAAAGGTCCGCTGCAACCGACGCTCGAAGCGCTCGCCGCGCAGCTTGGAATCGCGGACCAGGTCCATTTTACCGGCTTCCTCTCTCAGGAGGATCTGCTCGCGCTCTATCACAGTTGCCACATTTTCCTGCACCCGAGCGAAATGCCAGGCGACGAAAACCAGGAGGGAATTCCCAATTCCATTTTGGAGGCGATGGCGACGGGGATGCCGGTGCTCGCGACGCGGCACGGCGGAATCCCGGAAGCGGTGGAGGAAGGCCGCTGCGGTGCACTGGTCGAAGAACGCGACCATGTCGCGCTCGCCGTTGAGATGACGAAGATCACGGAGACGCTTCACACTTTTGCGGAGATGGGAGTGCTGGCGAGCGAATCGGTCGCGGCGCAATTCGAGCAGCGCGACCACATCGCGAGGTTGGAACTTCACTATCGCGAAGCGATCGAGATCGTGCAGGAGAATGAAGCTCGGGCGCGCGCAGGACGATCGAGCGTCGGAGTGCAATTCCAGGCGGAGCGTGTTCCCGCGAAGTAGGGGAAGAGGAGCGCCTTTTGAGGGTAAATTTCCCCGGAAAAAAACTCCCGAAAGTCGCTTGTCAGGGCTGGCAAGATGCTCTTCTGTATGCGCGACGTAAGCGGCCTTGAGGCGCACGCCTGTTCCGTCGGGAACATGTCGCGCCGCACCGGCGACCGGCAGCGCCGCTTTCCGAACCCGCGTATGCGCCATCGCCATTCACTACCACTGTTGCTAAGCCTCGCGGCGCTCCTTGCTTTCGGCGGGTTTGCCTCCAGCGCGGCGGCGGCCGAACTGCTTCCGGCGCCTGCCCAGAAGGTGGAGAAACATGAGGCTGTGCCGCTGAAAGCAGCTCCTCTTTTCAGGATCGGCCGCTTCATTGTCACGAACTCGATGCTGGTGACATGGATTGTCGCGGCGGGCATCATCGTTTTCGCGCAAACCGCGACGCGCAACATCATGCAAATCCCGACCGGTGCGCAGAACTTCTGGGAGTGGCTCGTCGAAGGACTTTATAATTTCCTCGAGAGTGTGATCGGCTCTCATCTCGTGCGGAAGACCTTTTGGTTCTTCGCCACGATTTTCATTTTCATTCTTTTCCTCAACTGGTTCGGACTCATCCCCGGCGTCGGCACGATCGGCTGGGGCCATGTCGATCCGGCGACGAATTCCTTCCACGTCGATCGTCCGCTCCTCCGCGGCGCTAACGCCGATCTCAACTTGACCTTCGCGATGGCAGCGGTTTTCTTCGCGCTTTGGATCGTCTGGGCGTTGCAGGAGAACGGAGTCGGGGGATTCATAATGCACCTCTTCGGACCAAAAGGGGAATCAAAGGGCGTGTTGAAGATTTTGATGATCATTGTTTTCTTCATGGTCGGCTGGCTCGAGATCGTCTCCATTTTGTTTCGCCCGATCTCGCTTAGCTTCCGGCTTTACGGCAACGTTTATGCGGGCGAGAACATGCTCGAGTCGATGGCGCATCTGGTGCCTTCGCTTTCTTGGCTGATCCCGATTCCGTTTTATTTCATGGAACTCCTCGTTGGTGTCGTGCAGGCACTCGTCTTCATGTTGTTGACCGCCGTTTTTACCCTCCTCATCGCGCAACACGAACCCGCGCAGGGCGCGCACCACTAAAGATTTCGGCCGCCGCTGCGGACCCCGCGGAAGGCAGCCGAGCAAACCAAGACAGAAAGAACACTATGATATTACCATTACTGGCAGAGATAAGCGGAAGCATTCACGTCGGCCTCGCGGCCCTCGGCGGAGCGATCGGCGTCGGATTAATCGGCATGGGCGCGTCCGCGGCGGTCGGTCGCAATCCCGGCGCGGCGACACCGATTCTGGTGCAATCGATCCTCGCGATCGCGTTCGCGGAAGCGATCGTCTTCTACGCTCTCTTCCTCGTTCACTGATTCGTTAGGCGCGGACGCCGCGCGCTCGGCACTGGCACCTTCCACGGATGAATATTCCTATCTTACTCGCGGCCAATCTGGTCACAGAAACAGCGGAGAACTTTGGCTTCGACCTGAAGATTTTCCTCTCGCAGGTCGTCAGCTTCGTCATCGTGGCGTTGCTCCTGAAGCGGTTCGCCTACAAGCCGATTCTGGCCGTGCTCGAGGAACGTCGGCAGCGTATCGCCGAAGGACTTCTCAACGCTGAGAAGATCAAGAAGCAACTTGCCGAAGCCGAGCAGCGCTATCAGGAAATCCTCTCCAAAGGAAACGCCGAAGCGCAAAAAATGATCGACGAAGCGCGCGCCAGCGCGGGCGGGATAGCCGAGCGCAAACAACAGGAAGCGATCGTAGCCGCTGAGCAAATCATGGCGAAGGCGCGGGAGGCAAGCGCGCTCGAACACGAGCGAACGATGAGTCAGCTCAAGCGCGAACTCGGCCGCCTCGTTGTCGATACGACGGCGAAAGTCACGGGCAAGGTTCTGACTCCGGAAGATCAGCGTCGCCTCCAGGAAGAAGCGAGCCGTCAGGTGGCAAGCTAACGAAACATTCCTGTCCGCATGAAGATCAGCAAAGACATTCGACGCCTCTCACACCGGCTCGCACAGGCGAGCTTTATCGATGGTGTGCTCGACCGCGACAAGGTCAAAGCGATCATGGCCGATGTGGCCGCGAAGAAGCCGCGCAATTACATTCGCCTGCTCGAGAATTATCAGCGCCTGCTTCGGCTCGAACTTGAAAAGCGACGGGCCCGGATCGAGTCGGCGACCGAGCTGGATGCCGCCGCCAGCGAACAGATCGTGAACGATTTGCAGCGCCGTTATGGTAGTGGCCTAACGACTGAGTTTGCAGTCAACTCCGCGCTTCTCGGCGGCGTCCGCATCCGCGTCGGCAACGATGTGTGGGATAGCAGCGTGCGCAACCGGCTCGATCGTCTGCAGCAGAAACTTTAACCTAACGAATAAGAGATGAACCAGAAACCAGGAAACCAAAAAGGAAGAAGAGGGAATATCATTCCTGCTTTTTGGGTTTCTGGCTTCTAATTCAATTCCTAGCCTAACGAATTATCATGAGCAGCATTCTGGAAGAAATCGAAACGGAAATTGCGGGGCTGAAAACCTCGACGACCAAAAGCAACGTCGGCATCGTGCGCGAATGCGGCGACGGCGTCGCTCGCATCGAAGGCTTGAGCGAAGTGATGTTGAACGAAATGATCGAGTTCCCGAGCGGTGAGTTCGGCCTCGCGCTCAATCTCGAAGAAACCGAGGTCGGCGTCATTCTGCTCGGCGACCCGACGAAAGTTTCCGAAGGCGACGAAGTAAAGACGACGGGCAAGTTGCTCCAGGTGCCGGTGGGCAAGGCGCTCCTCGGCCGCGTCGTGAACACCTTAGGCCAACCGGTCGATAACAAGGGGCCGATCAAGACCGACAGCTTTTATCCGGTGGAAAAAATCGCACCCGGCATCATCAAGCGTCGGAGCGTCAATCAGCCGGTCCAGACCGGCATCATGGCAATCGACGCGATGGTCCCGATCGGTCGCGGCCAACGCGAGCTCATCATCGGCGATCGCGCGACCGGGAAATCGACGATCGCGGTCGACACCATCATCAGCCAGGCGCGCTTGAACAAAGCGGCGGCGGAGGGTCAGCTCAAAGATCACCGGCCGCTTTATTGCATCTACGTTGCAATCGGGCAGAAGAATTCCAACGTCGCGCGCACTCTTACCGTATTGGAGAAGAATGGCGCGATGCCTTATACCACGATTATTTCCGCCCCCGCCTCAGAAAGCGCGACGAATCAGTATCTCGCTCCCTTTGCCGGTGCAGCGATGGGCGAGTGGTTCATGGATAACGGGATGGATGCGCTCATTATTTACGACGACCTCTCCAAGCATGCCGTCGCCTACAGGCAGGTTTCGTTAGTCTTGAAACGTCCGTCTGGACGCGAGGCTTATCCCGGCGACGTCTTTTATCTGCACTCGCGCCTGCTCGAGCGGAGCGCGCGTGTGACGGAGGAAGCCGGTGGCGGTTCGCTCACAGCGCTCCCAATTATCGAAACGCAGGCGGGAGACGTTTCAGCTTACATTCCGACCAATGTCATCTCAATCACGGACGGTCAGATTTATCTCGAGACGGATCTGTTTTTCCAAGGCATTCGGCCTGCAATTTCGGTTGGTCTGTCTGTAAGTCGTGTCGGTTCGGCGGCACAGATCAAAGCGATCAAGCAGGTCGCGGGGAAGATTAAGCTCGACCTCGCGCAGTTCCGTGAGCTTGCGGCCTTCGCCCAATTCGGTTCCGATCTCGACGCCGCGACCAAGGCGCGACTGGATCGCGGTCAGCGCATCGTGGAACTTTTCAAGCAGGTGCAATACAACCCGATTCCGGTCGAAGAGCAGGTCGCGATTCTTTGGGCGATGCAGAATGGTTACCTCGATCCAGTATCGGTGGATCGCGTGAAAGAATTCCAAACCAAGCTCCAGGATTACCTGCAAACCCGGAAGGAGAGCGTGCTCGCGGCCATCCGAACGAAGAAGGCGATCGACAAGGACCTCGAAGCAGAGCTGGCGACGGCGCTGAATGATTTCAAGGCAACCTGGCAATAGCGCCTAACAAAATGGCGAACACACAGGACATCCGCCGCCGGATCAAATCGATCCGCAATACCGCGCAAATCACGAAGGCGATGCAGATGGTCGCCGCGTCGAAGATGCGTAAAGCGCAGCAACATGCGCTCGCCGGGCGGCCTTATTCCGAGTTGATGAACCGGGTTCTCGTTTCGCTGAAAAGCCGGACCGATCCTCTCCTTCATCCGCTCCTGCAGATCCGCCCGACGAACAAGGAACTGGTCCTCGTCATCAGTACGGATAAGGGTTTGGCGGGGGCGCTCAATACCAATCTGATGCGTGAGGCGGCAAACTTCGACGCGGCCAAGACGGTTTACGTTTCGGCCGGTCGGAAAGCGCGTCAGTTTATCGCGCGTACCAAGCGCGAGCTATTAGCGGATTTTGAGTTGAAGGACGCGCCGACTATTTTGGAAACAAAGGCGATCTCGCAATTCTGTGTTGAGAAATTCCTTAGCGGTGCAGCCGATAAGGTGACCGTGCTCTACACGCATTTTGTGAATACTATTAACCAGAGGCCGACGGCGCAGACGCTACTGCCGATTAGCCAATTTGTTTTTGGCGATGCGCACGCAGCCGCGGGCGAGGCGGCGACTGATCCGATGGTCGAGTATATTTTCGAGCCGAGTCCGCAGGCAGTATTGGATTTCATGCTGCCCTATTACGTGCAGTATCAGGTTTTTCAGATGGTCCTCGACGCCCGCGCCTCGGAACACAGCGCGCGGATGGTAGCGATGAAGAACGCGACAGATAATGCGAATCAGTTCATCAAGGATCTCACCCTCGAGTATAACAAGATGCGACAGGCGAGCATCACGACCGAGTTGCTCGAGATCGCCACTGCACAGATGGCGCTCGGTGGCTGAACCGAAAAGATAACGGCCGCCCCCTTCCGAGGACGGCCGCCAAGCCAAAGCAAAAGCGTCACATTACCGACCCCCGCTCGAGGAACTGGCGCCACGTGTCTGCGCAATTCGTCGACGACGAAGCAATTGGGTCGCGGAGACGGCAGCGATCAAACCGATGAGCGGAAAAAGAGCACTCATTTCAGGAACCGGAGCAAGCGTCGCTTGGAATGCGACCGGCAAGACGCCGCCAGTGACGCCGCCGATCGAAATGTATTTGTAGTTGGCAAAGTCCGAAATGCTGATGAAACTCAGGTTCGATGAACTGGTGTACGTGCCGCCGATCTGCTCGCCGGGATCGCCAAGCACGTTCGATCCCCAGACGACGAAGGTGTCGCTGTTGTAGACGTTGCCGACCTGAACTTTTCCGTCGGTCAAGCCTTGGGAGAGGAGAGAGCTGACATCGAGTTGGATAAACGCCGTCGGGAAAAAGCCGTTTCCTTGCAGCTGGTGATCCGAGGTACTGGTGATGCCGAGGCCCGGAAGGTCTGCTCCGGAGGTTTTATAATAGAGACCGAGCGGTGTGCTCGGAAAGCCTACCGCATAACCGTATGCCGTGATGTCATATCCCGATGAGGTGAAGGTCTGACTGGTCGAGCCGACGGCTCCTTCAGTACTTCCCGGATTCAGACTCCAAGTGACAACCGTGGCCGAGGCGGAGGAGATCGCGAAAACACACAGAGCGACGAGGGCCGCGAGCAATTTACTGGAATGGAGTGGTGATCTTTTCATGGGGATTTTGGTTAAATCGGTTTGTAACTTAGAATTTTATGGGCTGACAAGTCTTTTCTGCGCTGACGGCAACGTTTGTGTCATAAATGAGACTCATGGTCAATACGATTTTCACATCGACTATTCCGACTGCGTTCTTTATACAAACTGGAATCCCCCCGAATCGAGACGTGATAGTGGTCGGCTACAAAAAAATTCTCCTGAAAAAACATCGAATTCCGCCGGGTTGGCACGCCTTTCGCTGGGGTGTGCCACGGAGAGTGCTTTTGGTGAAGCGCTCCCAGTTCCTGATGCAAATTTACTCGAAAACTCCCCGGCTATTCGTCACCTCAGACAGGCGCATCACTCTTCAATGAAAAGGAAGCGACCGTCCCTCGGCGAGAAGGACGGCTGCATCCAGCCCTAACGTATTTGGCTGCAATCAGCGCTCAGTGATTTCGACCGCAGCCACCTGAAGGCCTCGACGCCGACGCAGGCAGTGCGTAAACGCGATGTCGGCGATCAGGCTCAAGATCGAATACGCGGCAGCCATCTCGGGGACGGGCGTCAGATTCGTTGTGAAGCTGACCCGTCGTTGAAAAAGTGACAGTCCGAATCAAGACCGACTGGCGATGTCGTCGCCGTTGGTGATGTAGACGTTCAGGATCTGCAGTCGGCTGGCGGTGAAATTGAATGCGAAAGCCACCCTGGTCGTCGTGAAAACTGGGGCTGGCGAAAAGGTGTCGCCGTCGACGTTGTTGATCCGGCACGTATAAAGGAGGTGAAATCGGGATCGTTCAAATCGGCGGGTGTTGGACTCAAAACCGAAACTTGAGACGCTGGTATGACGGAGCTGCAAAACGCAGCGGCGCCGGCGAGGCCGAAGAGAACCTGACGAATCCGCGCCTGTCGCGAGGGAAAACGGATCCCGGGCAATTGGGAATGCCGCCGGTCGAATGAAGAATCTTGAAGTCAATTCGATGACATGGAAAGTTTTTCCGCCAATTGATTCACAATGGCCATCGGCAGTTTCCTGACGACTAGAATTTAAATCTCCGGTTTCCGAAACTTGATATTTCGTCGGCGCGGCTAAGGGCCGTTTTAGAGCGGCGGCGTTGGATAGCATCCCGATAAGCCCGGCTGCCCCTTTACCCGTCCGGTGCCACGCGCTGGAGAACTGTAAAACAACCGACGTCAGGCACGAGCATTGCTTTAATGAAGCCGCTGCCATGCATTCAAGATTCAACCTTGTCACTTCCTTTGAAAGGAAACACCCCACCGGCTTCACTCTCATTGAGGTACTTGTTGCCACGGCTCTGCTGGGGATTCTCGCCGGCAGCTCGATCTGGGCGCTCTCCCAGGCAAATACATACGCGTCGATCGCTCGCCTTTATACCGGTGCTGAGACGGTCGCGCAGAATCAAATCGACGTCATCATGACGGACGGTCCATTTAATCCGCAATACTCGCCGCCGGAAGTCCCTCCGTCGCTCACGCTCGGCACGAGTGCACCGACCGTCGTC
>DASXDC010000090.1:0-6770 GCA_036490855.1 Chthoniobacterales bacterium | reverse complement strand
GCGGCATAGGCGATCTTGAGCCCGCCGATATCGGCGATGTTTTCGCCCTGAGTGAGCTCGCCATTGATGTGGAGACCGGGCAGCGGCTCGTAGGCGGAATATTGATTGATGATCGCCTTGGCGCGCTGGTTGTAGGCCTTCGCGGAGGCGGGCGTCCACCAGTCGCGCAGATTGCCGACAGCGTCGTACTGCCGGCCCTGGTCGTCGAATCCATGTGTCATTTCGTGGCCGATGACCGCGCCGATGCCGCCATAGTTTACGGCATCATCCGCATTCGGATTGAAGAAAGGCGGCTGCAAAATGCCGGCCGGGAACACGATCTCATTCATGTTCGGATTGTAGTAGGCGTTGACGGTCGGCGGACTCATTCCCCACTCGGTGCGGTCGACCGGCCCGCCAATCTTTTTCATCTCGCGCGCGACTTCGAATTGATCGCTCCGTAAAACGTTGAGGACGTAGGGGCCGCGGTCGATCTTGAGGAGCGAATAATCGCGCCACTTGTCGGGATAACCGATCTTGACCGTGAAGGCGGCGAGCTTCTTGAGCGCTTCTTTCTTGGTCGGCTCGTCCATCCAATCGTTAGTCTTGATCCGATCGGCGAGAGCCGCCTCGAGATTGTGCACCATATCGAGCGCGCGCTTTTTCGCTTCGGGCGGGAAGTGATCGGCGACATAAAGTTTGCCGAGCGCCTCGCCGATTTCGTCGTCGATCGTGGAGACGACGCGCTTCCAGCGCGGCTTCAGTTTCTCGGTCCCGGTCAGGGTCTTGCCGTAGAAGGCGAAATTTTCATCGACGAAATTCCTGGAAAGCAGCGGGGCCGCGCCGTGGACGAGGTGCCAGCGCAGATAGGTCTTCCAATCATCGAGCGAAACGCTTTTGAAAATCTGATCAGCGGCTTTGAAGAAATCCGGCTGGCCGACGTTGATCGGACCCGGCGCGGTCAGATTAAGTTCCTGGAAGTAATCGGCCCACTTGAAATCGGGCATGAGCTTCTCCAGCTCGGCGACCGACATCTTGTTATAATTCTTCTGCGGGTCGCGCAGCTGGACGCGGGTGCGAGCGGGCTTGGCGAGGGAAGTCTCGACGTCCATGACGGTCTTGGCATTCTTCGCCGCGACATCCTGCGAATCGCCGAGGAGAGCGAACATCTTCGTCACGTGGTCGACGTATTGCTGGCGGATTTTTTTCGAGGCCTCGTCGTCCTTTGTGTAGTAATCGCGATCGGGCAACCCGAGACCGCCCTGATAGGCCTGAGCGATGATCATTGTGCTGTTCTTGTCATCCTGGCCGGAGGTGAAACCAAAAAGCGCGTTCACGCCTTCGCTGTGGAGATGGCCGATCTCTTTCGTCAGGCCGTCGAGATCTTTGATCGCGTCGATCTGTTTCATCTCATCCTGCAACGGCTGCATCTTCGCCTGGTTGATCGCTTCCTCGTTCATGCCGCTGGCGTAGAAGTCGCCGACCTTCTGCACGTCGGCTTCATCGGCTTTCTCGATCTTCGGTTTGCCCGCTACCTGGGTGGCGAGCTGCGAAGCTTGCTCGGCGATCTGGTGCAGCGCGGCGTTATTTTTCTCGATCAGCTCATTGAAGCTGCCCCAGCGCGAATACTCCGGCGGGATGGGATTGTTCTTTAGCCAATTGCCGTTCGCGTAAAGGTAGAAGTCCTGTCCCGGCTTGACCGATGTATCCATGTTCTTCGGATCGAGCGGCAACGGATTTTTCTCGATGGCCGGCTGGCCTTCCGTCTTCGTCCCGCTCTTCGGTGTCGGGGCGATGGGCGGCGGACTTTGTTTGGCCAACGGATGAGCGGCGTTGTGGACGGTCGGGGGAAGAGATGCCCCGGCGACGGGCGAGTGACCTGGCTCCGATTGCGCGCGCAAGGAAGCGACGCAGAGCAGGCTGAGCGTGGTGCAAAGAACAGTCTTGATCATAAGGAATAGAATTCTGCAATAGGCGCGGCGAAGGCAGATGGCAAACGCGCGCGCCTCGCCGGCGAGCGCTGATTGCCCGCCGGAGGTTTAGATTAACCGCCGCGCAGGCGCGTCGTTGGGAAGCGCGATGTGTCGCGACCCTCCTCTGCCTGCGGGCGGCCTAGAGCTGCTCGATTTTGTAGCCCTTCCTCTGTAGAAGGTCGACCACGCTGTTTGTGCCGACAAAATGATTACAGCCAGCCACGACCGCAGTGGCTTTGCCGCTCTTCATCGCCCCTTCAATCTTCGGGATCCAGCGGAGATTACGATAATCGAGAAGACGGATTTCGCCGCCGGGGTTGAGATCGCGCTCACGCTTCTCCTGCACGATGAGCGTCTGCACGTCGCCATGTTTCCAAGCCTCGCGCGATTTGTTAAAGTCATCGCGCCGCTGATCGCCTCTCACGAGCGTATCGAGCAGGAGCAACTCCGAATCGATGTCCGCCATTCCTGCGAGCACCTCGACGTGTTGGACCGTGGTCTCAAGACCGCCGCACGCTTTCCCCTTCCGTCGGGCTTGATACGCGATGTAATTATCGACCCCATTTTCGGTGTAGACATCGCTGTAGCCGTGAATCCCCCAGATGTAGAAGGTGATCGCCCAAGGCCGCAGGCAGCGAATGTCCTCCACATAATGCTCGCCGAAATTGAAGCCGTGCCCAAGGTAATTGGATCGACGAAATCTCTTCTCCAGAAACGCCCAGGTTTGCGGATGAATATGATGCCGGATTTCGTCACCTTTTGAATAAGTGGTAGCGGCATCCCAACGTTCGCCGAAGTCGCTCTTGTAGTCCGGCGCGACCTCGAAATAGAACTGCTGCGATTCCTTGATCGCCTGGTAATAAGGCGGCGGGAGCGGGTAATCCTTCCCGCTCAGAGCGTGCATCGTCCCGACCAGATAGCAGGGCGACGGTGCATTAGTAACGCGCCAGACACAGGCCGTGCCGGCGCAGGAAGACTGAGTCTGAACGAAGATCGCTGCAAAGAGGATGCAGCCCGTGAAGACCCCACGAGGGGAACATTTAAAGTTCATCGGGAGCGGTCATAACGGGAGTCCCGAGCGGGGTCAAGGATTTTGTGGCACCTTCCGGGTCCATGAAACGCAGGCCATTTTCAGCCGCGATCGATCCCTCGCTTGTGGCAATCGAAGAGGTGCGGCGCGTCTACCTCGATCTCGCGCAACGGCCCGTCGAGCGCCACTGCCTGCGCCGGACTGAATGTTGCCAGTTCAAGCTCACCGGGCTGACCCCTTACCTGACGAAAGGCGAAGCGCTCGTCGCCGCCCGGGCCCTGCGGGCGACCGGCCGGAGGAAGTTGCCTAACGAAATCGAGGGCGCCTGTCCTCTTCTCGATCACTCCTCCGGCAAATGCCTCATCTACGCCGACCGCCCCTTTGCCTGCCGCACCCACTTTTGTGCCGCCGCCGGCGGCCCGCGGGCGCGGCGCGAGGTGATTGACTTGATTCGCCGCCTCGAAACCGTCGATGCGCAACTCGGCGGCAACGGTCCGCGCAAACTGCCCACTGCGATCGCGGGTGCGCTGGACGAGATCGCCTAACGAGCACGGCCGCAGAGCAAGCGCCAGACGAGAAACCGGCCTCGGATCGCCCTTCGCCTAACATGGATAGGAAACGAGGCCGGCTCGGCGCCGACGCGCTCTCGTGAGGTGAAGTTTAAGCGAGGTCATTCTGTCGCTGAGATTACGGCAATGTTAGGATTTCCTCTTCCGGTTCAATTCCATTTGCTCGAATGATGGCGGTATCGATATGGTCGATATCAACAAACAGCGGAGATGAGCCCGCCATTCGATGGTCGCTCCTCAGAAGCGAAATCGCGGGCCGCAGGATGAACAGAGAATCTGGCGCTCCACTGGAAAGACTTTATGAAAACTGACGTACTAATAGTTGGTGGTGGGCCGGGCGGCTCTGCAGCAGCGATGTTCCTTCTTCGAGAAGGTATCACGCCGATCATTTTGGAACAGGAAACGTTCCCGCGTTTTCACATCGGCGAATCACTCACGGGCGAGGCCGCGCAGGTGCTGCGGCGTCTTGGATTGGAAGAGAAGATGAACGCGATGGAGAACCCGGTGAAACACGGGGTCGTCGTTTATGGGAGTAACGCGGCCACTACCTGGTATGTGAAAGTCTCCTCCCGCGACGAGGACTGGAATCTCTACAACAACATCACCTGGCAGGTGCGCCGGAGTGAGTTTGATAAGATGATGCTGGACGAGGCGGTCGCGCGGGGTGCCAAGCTAATCCGTGGCACGGCGATCAAGGCGCTCAAGGGCGACGATGGCGTCCTATCCGGTGTCAGGATTCGACATGCCGATGGCGGCGGCGAAGAGAATATCCAGACGCGGGTGGTCTTGGATTGCTCCGGTCAATCGACCTTCCTGGCCAATCAGAAAATTACGGGTCCGAAATACATGGGGAGCTACGATAAGCAGGTGGCTTTCTTCTCCCATGTGCGCGGGGCGATTCGGGGACCTGGGACGACAGGTCCAGAGGCGAAGGACAATACACTTATCTTCTATAACAAGAAGTTTCACTGGGCCTGGTTCATCCCGGTGGACAAAGATGTAGTGAGCGTTGGGATGGTGACGCCACGGGATGAATTCACGAAGAAGAAGCAGACGCCCGAGCAATACTTCCAAAACGAGCTCTTCAATATCAATCCGGAGATCGGACGGCGGATCCCGGAGTTGGACCTGGCGGAGAAGGTGCACGTCATTCCTAACTACTCCTATCAGGTGCGCGGCTTCTGTGGAAAAGGCTTTATCTGCATCGGCGACTCGCACCGGTTCCTCGATCCGATTTTTTCCTTCGGAGTGACAGTGACAATGCGGGAGGCAGAGTTTGCCGCGCCGGTCGTGCGCCAGTATCTCGAAGGGAAGCTGGATGACCAGCAGAATCCTTTCGCGGAACACCAGATGGCTTGCGAGAAAGGGATCGATAATCTCGAAGACATGATCGATCTCTTCTGGGAGCAGCCGTTTGCCTTTGCGACCTTTGTCCATTCGCGTTACGTCGAGCAGATGACCGATGCATTCGCCGGCCGGATTTATGAATCCGAGCATCAGCCGTCGCCATCGATCCTGTCCTTCCGCAAGCTGCTCAAACGCACTCGGGAATACGACGCGGATGACTACTCGGTGCCGATCGGGTCGCGCTATCATCCGGAGCGCGCGCCGCTTTGGGAGCCGGAATCACCGGTGCCGGGAACGGAAGAGTGGATCGCGCACGGACGCGGTTTGGATCTGGCTTCACGCTAGCAAAGTCGTTTCGTGACTAATAGCCCGCGCGACCCCGGCGCGGGCTAAGCGGTCGCACTTCCTTTCGTTTCCTCATGCCGCCCGACTAAGAAAGGGCCCGGGGTCGTCGAGTGATATTTCGCCGGCGGATCGAAGCCTGTCGCTTCCGGCGCTCGGCCAGCATTCCCTCCGAGGGAGGCGCGATGCCCGCGATGATTCCGCGCGTCGGCTGGTCCGACCAATACGCCCGACAAACTGGATTGACGATGCGATGACGCGGGTCGTGAGGCATTCGGCGAGTCCGCAGCTCTGAAATTTGGTCATCAGCCGATTCGGCGATCGCAAAAATTGTTCTCGATCCCGAAACGTAATCGCGGAAAGTCCCGGGAAGGCGTTCGACTCATGCGAGAAGTATCCTGTTCCCACATCCACACTGTCACTTCGGTCAAACAACCGACGCGTCATGAGTGTGAGGAATGCGTCAAGATCGCCGCATCGTGGGTGCATCTGCGCATCTGCCAGGAATGCGGAGTGACACTCTGTTGCGATAGCTCGCCCAATCAGCATGCAAGTAAGCACGCCCATGCGACCGGACATCCGGTGATCGCGTCCGCTCAACCGGGCGAACGATGGCTCTATTGCTACCCCGACGACGCGATCGCGGGGTATTGAACGGCCAGGGATTTGGGACGCAGCCGAAGCGCGAGGCCCGACTGCGTTCCTGGCTGATCCCGGACACTTTTCGTTAGGTTGGAATCTTCGCCGTTTGCTCGGGAATCCCAGTTGCGGTGCTGCGCAATTCCCGTTGATGAACCTGCTCGAGATCTTCTTCGCATCGCCCTCCTCGTCGACCAGAAGCGCCGGATCTTTCTTCGCCGCTTTCAGGTCAATCGCGGAAGCATGGAGCACTTCCACCCCCTCGCCGGTGGCGGCGAGAGCTTTGCAATGCTTGAACCCAAAGCCTTCCATCATCCGCAGGATGCGCGGGATGGCGCGATCGGACATGTGAAACGATTCCGGCGTGAGCGAAATGAAATCGTAGAAGGTGTCGTGGGCCGAGGCGGCCTGCGGGATTTCGTTATGCGCCTCCGGTTTCACGGCATGGATCAGGTCGGGAAACTTGATTGCGTCCTGGATGAGAAAAAACAGGATGTTATTCCCGACTACGTCGAAGTCGCCTTCGTCGGTATAGAACTTGATCGCGAAACCGCGGACGTCGCGCGCCAGATCGGCCGAACCGCGCGAGCCCGCGACGGTAGAGAAACGGAGGAAGTCCGGGGTCGGCATCTCGATGGCGCCGGCGATGGCGCGACGGAGCGGCGACTCGGCCGGGGTCGTTTATCGGTCGTTAGGCAAGAACCATCCGAGCCGGGAAGTCGCGCTCCTCTGGAGCAAACCCCGCCAGCTTTCGCGCGCGGCGCGCGAGCTGCGCGATCACTTGCTGGAGACCAGCCGCAAGCCGGCTCGTTAGGCTGGTTCGTTTCGCTTTACAGGCCCGGCCCGCGCGACGGATACTCGCGCCCGCCATGAGTCGGATTGGAACAGTCG
>DASXDC010000089.1:0-13208 GCA_036490855.1 Chthoniobacterales bacterium | reverse complement strand
GCTGTGGCGGGACTGGTTGCGGGATGGTATTCCAGGTTACGCCTTAGAATCCTTTAAAGAAAAGAAGATCAAACAAAAAGGAGGCAGGGGCTCGCTGCGCACCCCATAGGTGGTGGCGGTTTTCGGCCTCACACTCCGATTTTTTGCGCAAAGACGCTTCATCGACCGTTGCGCAATCCTCCGGCATCGATTCGATCTTCGCCGCGCCGAGCTTCTCCTCCAGCCGATGCAGTTTCGTCGGGCCCGGGATCGGCACAAGGCAATCAAGTAAGAAGGATGAATGCAGAAGGAAGAGGTAGATCTTCCCTCGATTTTCTCTGCCTCGCCTAAAGAAAGGACCATGCAAAAAAGCACAACGGATCTTTGCGATCGCACGAAAGCCCTCGCTCTTCGCGTTGTGCGAATGTTTCCCACGTTGCCGACAACGACGGAGGCGCAGGTGCTCGGCCAGCAGTTGCTCCGATCCGGAACTTCAATCGGCGCCAATTATCGAGAAGCGTTGCGGGGTCCTTCACCTAGACTGCGAATTGAAAGGATCTGGTTGCGTGCACGCGGAGCGCAAAGTTCTCGCGCGGAATTGGATTGGTCCCGCAGTCCCGGCGCGTTTTGTATCGTCTCGAAGCGCGTAGGCTGACCCGGAAAGAGCGGCCTCCGCGCTGTCGCAGACACTTCTCGCTGGAGCGATCTGGTTTCAGTTTCCGCCGCTAGGCGGTGGCGTGGTCGGCGATGGCCTGCGCGACTTCGAGGGTGGTGTTGCTCCCTCCCATGTCGTAGGTGCGCACCTTGCCTTCCGCGATAACCGAGGCGATCGCGCGCTCGAGCCGCGATGCCTTGTCGTCTTCTTTCAGCCAATCGAGCATCAGCTTGCTCGTGAGGAGCATGGCAATCGGGTTGACCTTGTGCTGGCCGACATACTTCGGCGCGGAACCGTGAGTCGGTTCGAAGACGGCGTAGTGATCGCCGAGATTAGCGCTGGGCGCGAAGCCGAGACCGCCGACGAGCCCGGCGCAGAGATCGCTCACGATATCGCCGAACATGTTTTCGGCCACGAGGACGGAATAATCCTGTGGGTTCTTGAACATCCACATGCAGATCGCGTCGATGTTGGCGTCGTCGGCGCGGATCTCCGGAAAATTCTTCGCCACCTCCTTAAAGCAGCGCATCATCAGGCCACCGGTCTCGCGCAGAACGTTTGGCTTTTCGATTAGCGTGACTCTTTTGCGGCCGGTGTTCCTCGCGAATTCAAAGGCCTGTTTGCAGATGTTGGTGCAACCCTGCTCGCTCATGATGCGAGTGGAGAGGGCGATGTTCTCGAGACCGGCTTTTTCTTTCCACGGCTTCATCTTCGGGTTGGCACAGAGCGCGGTGTAGACCGATTCCGGGAGCGGATAAAACTCCACTCCGCCGTACATGCCTTCGGTATTCTCGCGAAAAACGACCTGGTCGATCGCGACATCCTCCCCGCTCGGATTGGCGATCTTCGTGCCGCGATAATTCAGCGGGTTGCCCGGGTAGCTTTTGCAGGGCCGCATATTGGTGTGGAGCTTGAACATCTGGCGCAGCTTCACGATCGGCGAGAAGTAGACGAGACCTTTGTCCTTCAGCTCTGGGATGAGCTCTTCCTTCGCTTCGCTCTGCGGCTTGCTCGTGATCGCGCCGAAAAGCCCGCAGGTCGTGTCCTTCAAAGCGGCGACGGTCCGGTCGGGCAGGGCGTTTCCTTCCTTGCACCAGAAATTCCAGCCGATCTCGCAGGGCACGTATTCGGCATCGAGCTGCAGGCGATCGAGAACGATCCGGGCCGCCTCCATGACATCGTTGCCGACTCCATCACCGGGCATCCACGCGATTTTATATTTAGACATTTGAGCAGGTTCTTTCTTGTTCGGGATTAAAGCTGGAAGCGGTGGAAATACCGCAGGAATGCCGACCGCGAAAGGGCAAAAATCAGGCGGCGGCGCGAAGGCGGCGCGCGACGAGGTTCTCGGCCCCGCCGGCCACGATCAGCTCTTGCGCCGCCGGACTGAGCGGCGGGAAGGAAAAGTTTCGGCCATCGAAAGTGAGAAGGGATTTGCCGTAGTCGATCATGATCTCGCCCGTGACTGTCGTTGGCTGGCGATTCGTTAGGCTGGAACGCAGGTCCTCGACCAGCTCGGGACATTCGAAAACAACGAAGCCGTTGTTGAAGGCATTCCGCTTGTAGGTTTCGGAAAAGCTGGCGGCGATTACGCAGGGAATGCCCTTGAATTTGAGCGCGGTCGCCGCCTGCTCGCGGCTCGAGCCGGTGCCGAAATTCAATCCACCGACCACGACGTCACCTTCCTGATAGAGACGGTTGAAATTCGGATCGTAATTTTCAAACGTCACCTCCGCCATCTGCTCCGGCGTCATGTCGTCGCGATAAGTATGTTTGCCGGCGTAGATGCCGTCCGTGTTCAGGTTATCCTTGTCGACGAAAAGCACCCGTCCGCGCACGCTCGGCGGGAAACCTTCGATGATCTCGACCGAGACATCCACTCGCGGCCTGGCCGCGGAGCGCCGGATCGCGGTCCCGGCCGCCTGCTCGGCAAACTCGTTAGGCGCGCAGATGTAGCCGGCGAGCGCACTCGCCGCCACGACCGCGGGCGAACCAAGATAGACCTGCGCATCCGGGTCGCCCATCCGGCCTTTAAAATTGCGATTCGTCGCGCTGATCGCGATCTCGCCTTTTCCGACCAGGCCGCGACCGAGACCGATGCATGTTCCACAGCCGGGCGGGAGCGGAATCGCGCCCGCGTCGAGCAGCGTCTGCCAATCGCCAGCCGATTCTGCTTTGGCCTGTACTTCGGCGCTGGCCGCCGCGAGATAAAACTCCACTCCGTCCGCGACCCGCTTGTTTTCGGCCCGCACCACCTGCGCGGCGTCGTGCAAATCCTCCACCCGCGCATTCACACAGGAGAGCAAATACGCTTTCTGGATCGCGACCCGTTTGCGCTCCATCTCCGGAAGCGAGACCATCGTCTTGACTTCGTTAGGCCCGGAAACGTGCGGCACGACCGTCGCGAGGTCCAGCTCCAGCTCGATCGCGTAGCTCGCGTCCGCATCCGCGCTCAGGTTGGCGCGATCGTTCCACCACGTGTCGATCCCGGCGTTGCTGTAACCGGAGCGGCTCTTCGCGCCACGCACTCCCGGGCGTTTTGGATCGCTGAACGCCGGGACGCGTGAGCGCAAATATTTCACCGTCACTTCATCGAAGGGGAAAACGCCAGCAAGCGCGCCCCACTCCGTCGTCATGTTCGCGATCGTCATCCGCGCATCCATTGAGAATGAAGCGACGCCGTCGCCAACAAATTCGACCGCGTGATTCAGCACCTCGTCTTTATTAAAAAGTCCGCAGAGCGCGATGATCACATCCTTGCCCGTCACCCCGGGCGAGAGCTTTCCCTTCAGCACCACCTTCGCGATCTTCGGCACCTGCCACCAGGTCACGCCGGTCGCCCAAATGCTCGCCGCATCGGTCCGCACGACGGGCGTGCCTAACGCCGCCACCGCGCCATAAAGATTCGAATGCGAATCGCTCGCCACCACCAGCGCACCCGGCACGACGTAGCCCTGTTCCACCATCACCTGATGCGAAATCCCGGTGCCGGGCGGGTAATAATCGATCCCCTGCTCACGGGCGAAGGCTTCGATCCTGGCGTACTTCTCAAGATTCTTCGGGGTCCTGTTCTGGATGTCGTGATCGATCGCGAAAACCGGCTGGCCCGGATCGGCGATCGCGGTCGCGCCGATCTGTTTGAACTTCGGCATGACCGCGCCGGTGTTGTCGTGGGTCATGACATGCCGCGGTCGAATCGAGACAAAGTCTCCCGCGTGAACGACGCCGCCTTGCGGAAGTCCATCCGCATGCCGCCCCGCAATTTTTTCAACAAGCGTGAGACCCATAATATTGTTCCAGTTCTGTTCCGTAGATACGTTTAAACAATTGGCGGCGCTCTTCCGCAGCCGACAAGCCCGGTGGGAGCGACGCCTTCACCATTTCGCAAGCGCTCTCGAACATCTGCGCGCCCATCACAAATCGCTCTTCTCCGGATAGGGCCATCAGTTTGTCGCGCACCATCCGTTCGATTTCAGGCGAGGTATCAGTCATTTCCCGAGGCACTCCGCGAGTAAGCTATCCAGCCCCAGTTCACGCGTCCAGCGTTGCAAATAGACCTCGTCAAATCCGGTCGCGAGCAGGTTTTTCACGTCGCCGAGCTGACGCTCGGAGCGTGCATCTCTTGCCCAGAAAAGCTTGGAAATAATAAGGTCCTCCTTGCTCACAATGAACGTTCTGAAATCGAGGATAGAAATCTGCTGCCGCCGCTCAAATTCCGCCCGGCGGTATTCGGAATTCTTGCGAGTGATGCAGTCGACTTTGATCACGCTCTGCTCGTGAATGAGGTTGAAAATCGATTCCTGAACGAGCGACTCACGAACACTTTCCTCGCTAACATGATAGTCGGGCTGGAACAGCGTCACGAGGTGTTCGGCCTCGCCCGCCGACAGCGCGATGACGACGTCGATGCCACGGGTCATGCGCGGTTGGGCATAATAGTTCATCGCCATCGAACCAGCGAGCATGAAAGGGATGCCCGCCGAATCGAAGCGATGCGAGATATCACGGACGACGTCGATCTCATTCATCGCCCGTTTTCGACAGTCCGAAGCGAGCCGAACCGGAGCTATTTCTTCGCCGCGCGCTTTCCGAGCAGCTTCGCGATGTCGAAGTCGACGAAATCAGCGTGGTGGAAAATGATCGATTCGATCGAGCGCTCGACCTTGTCGCCTTCGTGGCTGTGGCTCGCGATGATGTGCATTACTTCGCCGGGAATGCCGTGCTTGTAGGCGAGGGCGACGCCGCTAAATGGATGGCGCAGTTGCTGCCCGAAAGTCCCCTGCACCACTTTGCCGGACGCGTCCTTGTCGAATTCGAGCGGCTTCCCGACGTCGGCTAACAATGAGCCGGCGATGAGATAATCGCGTCGCACCGGAATCTCGCAGCTGAAGGAGCTTTCGAGCACGTCCGCGATCGCGATGCACTGCCGCGCGCAGGAGTTGAGATGCTCGACGAACGTCATCTCGATCTCGCCCGCGAGGAGAGTAAATTTGACCGCGCGCAGCTCGTCGAAGGTCCAGCCTTTCCCGCCGCAACCGGTCGTGATCGCTTCGTTCCAGACCGCTGCGATTTTTTCGCGCAGCGATTCGTCCTCGATTTTCAGCAGGCTGGGGAAAAGTTCGGCGATTTCTTTTACCCCGTATGTCGTTTCTTCGGTCATGGTCATGGTCGTTAGGATGATTTTTCGTCAGGCGAAATTTTTCTCGGCGGCGGTCCGTCGTAGCCGTGTTTCACCGGTTCGATCCGGCGCATCGGTTTCTCACGCGTCTGTTCCTCGGTCACGTGCGCCACCAGTCCGGGCGTGCGCGCGATCATGAAAATCCCGTTGAAGACGGCCGGGTTCATCCCGAGATCGGCCAGGATGGCGCCGATCGCCCCGTCGACGTTGATCGGCAGCGGCTTCTTCGCCTCCGCGAAAGATTTCTCCACCGCCCGTGCCGCCTGCATCTGGGGTCCGTCGACCCCGGCCTCCCGCGCCAGCTCGAAGAGTCGCGCCGTCCGCGGATCTTTCGTGTGATAACGATGGCCGAATCCCGGCATACGATTCCCGCGTTCCTTCATCTCGGCGAGCGTGCGGGTGGCGGCTTGCTCGATCGAAATCGACTCGTTCGTCGCGCGCTCGGCGATTTTTTTCAGGTGCCGCGCGCAATCCTCGATCGCGCCGCCGTGATGTCGATTGATCGACATAATGCCGGCTGCGACGGAGGCGCCTAACGATGCCCCGGTCGAGGCGACCGTGCGCGCCGAGAGCGCGCTCGGCGGAGTCGCACCGTGATCGATCGAGGAGACCAAAATGCCGTCCATCAATTTCCCGATCGCCGGCGAGGGCAGCTCGCCATTCAGGATTAAATAAACTGCCGCGCCAAATGACGCCCGCCCCATCAGGTCCGCAATATCGTAGCCGCGGACCGCGACGCGATTCGGTTCGATTCGCGTGACCGCTGTATTCCAGACCGCGTTCCGATCCGTCTCGCTCATCAGGCTTTGGCCCTTGATGCTCTTGAGGACATCAACGACTGCGCCCGGCAGTTCGCCGAAGGCGTCCACCACCGTCGCGCCCGCTTCCCGCAGCGCTTTCACTTTGCCCTCGTGCGTCCCACGCCCGCCTTCGATGATCGCGCCCGCGTGACTAAAACGCGTCCCTTCCCGCGCCGCCTTTCCACCGATGTAGGCGACGACCGGTTTCGTCACTTTTCGTTCGCGGATCAACTGCGCCAGTTCCTCTTCCTGCGAAGACCCAATCTCGCCGAAAATTACGATCGCTTCCGTCTCCGGATCATCCTCGAACATGAGCGCCGCATCGGGAATCCGAATCCCGAGCACGGCATCGCCGCCGATGTGCGCGATGGTCGAAATGCGGACGCCGGCCTGCCCGAGATAGTAGCCGGTGCTCGAGGCCATCCCACCCGAGCGACTGATGACGCCGACGCCGCTCGGAATGCCGGCCTTGAACCATTGCCGGGCGCTTTCCGCGCGACCGCCGATCATGCCGACGACCGCTTTTCCCGGACTCAAAACACCGAGCGTGTTCGGGCCGACGAAGCGCGCGCCGTGCATTTTCGCCGCCGCCGCGATTTCCATCGCGTCCCAAACCGGCACTCGATCGGGCACGAGCACAGTCAGCCGGATTCCCGCCTCGATCGCCGCGATCGCCGCCTCCTTTACTCCCGCGGCCGGCACGAAGAGGACGGAAATATCAATTTCGCCTAACGAGTCGACCGCTTCCCGTGGGGTGTTGAAAACCGGCACGCCCATCACGTTTTGACCGCTCTTCCCAGGCGTCACACCGGCTACCACATTCGTGCCGTAGTCGCGCATCAGGCCGGTCCGCGCCCGCCCTTCCCGACCCGTGATCCCCTGCACGAGAACGCGTTTCTTTTCGTCGATCAGGATCGCCATGGAACGTTTCTTCCCTCGAAATGAAAGATCGTTAGGCCGTGGCGCTGCCCTCTTCCGGGCCGCCGAAGCGGATGCCCTGTGCGAGCGGCAATTCGGTTGAGTAATTGATCGTGTTCGTCGTCCGCCGCATGTAGCTCTTCCACGAGTCGCTCCCGCTCTCCCGTCCACCGCCCGTTTCTTTTTCGCCGCCAAAAGCGCCGCCGATCTCCGCGCCGCTTGTCCCGGTGTTGACGTTTGCGATTCCGCAATCGCTCCCGGCGGAGCTAAGAAACTTCTCCGCCTCGCGCACGTCGTTCGTGAAAATGGCCGAGGTCAAACCCTGCGGCACACCGTTGTTGATCGCGATCGCTTCCTCGAAATCGCGGTAGGTGAGGAGGTAAAGCAACGGGCCGAAAGTTTCGTCCTGCACAACCTTGTCGCCCGGTTTCGCATTCGTTAGGCAGGGCGTCAGGTAGCAGCCGCCCTCGTATTTGTCGCCTTCGAGACGTTCGCCGCCGTAGAGCACCTCGCCGCCTTCTTCCTTCAGGCGCGCGATCGATTGCAGGACGTTATCGACCGCCTGCCGATCAATCAACGGACCCATCAGTGTCTTCGGGTCGAGCGGATTTCCGATCGCGACCGACCGGTAGGCGGAGAGAAGTTTCGCGCGCACTTCATCGGCGATCGATTCATGCATGATGACGCGGCGGGTCGAGGTGCAGCGCTGGCCCGCCGTCCCGACCGCGCCAAAGAAAATCGATTGCGCCGCCATTTCGAGATCGGCAGTCGGACAAACGATGAGCGCGTTGTTTCCGCCCAATTCCATGATCGTCCGGCCAAGTCTTCCGTGGACCGTTTTTGCGACTTCGATTCCCATCCGGACTGAGCCGGTCGCGGAGACGAGCGGAATCCGGCGATCTTCGGTCAGCTTCTGCCCGACCGCGAGGCGGTCGCCGATCACGAGGGAAAAAATAGCCGGATCAGCCCCGGTCGCGCGACAGACGCGGTCGGCAATTTTCGTCACCGCGATGGCGGTGAAGGGCGTTTTTTCCGATGGCTTCCAGACGGTCGCGTCGCCGCAGACGGACGCGAGGGCGGCGTTCCACGACCAGACGGCGACGGGAAAATTGAAGGCGGAGATGACGCCGACGATGCCTAACGGATGCCACTGCTCCATCAGCCGGTGATTGGGCCGTTCCGACTGAATCGTCAGGCCGTAGAGCATCCGCGATTGCCCGACGGCGAAGTCGCAGATGTCGATCATCTCCTGCACTTCGCCCTCGCCTTCCGCGAGAATTTTGCCCGACTCGAGCGAGACGAGTTGGCCGAGTTCGCTCTTCTGTTCGCGGAGCGCGTTGCCCAGTTGCCTGACGGTTTCGCCTCGAACCGGGCCGGGGGTCAGGCGCCATTTGGCAAAGGCTTCCTGGGCGCGGCCAATCACCCTTTCGTAATCCTCGACCGTGGCGCTGCGATATTTGCCTAACGATTTGCCGTCAACCGGCGAGATCTTTTCCAGCACTTCACCGCCGCCATGCCATTCGCCGCAAAAGGCGCCGTCCGCCGTGCCGGAGATGCCCAGCTTTGCCAGAAGATCGGTCATGATTAGGGGCGCATCCGCCGGCATTGCGCCCGGAGCAGCTCGATCGCTTCGTCGACCGTTTCCCTCGTGATGTCGAGTGCCGGTCGGAACCGCACCGCCTTCTCACCCGACTTCAAGGCAAGCACCCCACCGTCGAAGAGCCCTTTCCAGAATTTGTCGCGTGTCGCCGGATCGGGCAGATCGAAGGCGAGGAATAATCCGCGGCCGCGGACCGCGGTCATGATCGGGGTTTCCTTTTGCAGCTCGAGGAGGCGGTTGAGGAAATGTTCGCCGACCAGCCCGGCGTTCTCGACCAGGTTTTCCTCCTCGATGATTTCGAGGAAATGGGTCGAGCGGACCATGTCGGTAAAATTGCCGCCCCAGGTCGAATTGATCCGGCTCGGCAACCGGAAAACATTCTCCTTCACTTCATCGAGCCGCGGTCCGCCCATGATTCCGCAGACCTGCGCCTTCTTCCCGAAAGCCATCAGGTCGGGCACGACGCCGAAATGTTCGCAACACCAGTTGCGGCCGGTCACGCCCATCCCGCATTGCACTTCGTCGAAAATCAGGAGCATCTCGTGCTCGTCGCAAATCCGGCGCAGGGTCTGGAGCCATTCGCCACGGAAATGATTGTCGCCCCCCTCGCCTTGGATCGGCTCGATGATGATGGCTGCGATATCGAGACCTTTTCGCCCAACGAACTGCATGATCTCGGCTTCGGATTTCTTTTCCCGCGCGATCACATCGGCATAACGCTTCTCCTTCTCCTCGATCGAGAAGTCGATGAAGGGCGTTGAGACCCGCGGCCAGTCGAACTTCGCAAAGAGATCGACCTTCACCGGGTCGGTGTTCGTCAGGCTCATGGTGTAGCCGCTCCGGCCGTGGAAGGCTTTCCGGAAATGCAGGATCTCGGTCCCGCGTTCGCCATCGCCGGCGGCGAGATTCTTCCGCACTTTCCAATCCATCGCGGCCTTGAGCGTGTTCTCGACCGCGAGCGCTCCACCCTCGATCAGGAGCATGCGCTCGAGCGGCGGCATTCCGACGATTCGCCAGTAGGTCTCGATAAAGCGCGCGTAACCTTCCGAGTAAACATCGGAATTGGCGATCTTGATTTTGGCCGCAGAGAGCATGTCGGCCTTCACTTCCGGCTTATCGAAATGCGGATGATTGAAGCCGACCGGGTTGGAACCGAAGAAGCCGTAGAGATCGATCAGTTCCCGGTCGTGCGCGGTGTCGAACAGATAGGAGTCGTGACTTTTCTCGAGGTCGATCACGATCCGAAAGCCATCGACCAAAATATGCTCCGCGATTTGCCGGAGGACGGGCGATTTCGGTTCGGATTCGGCTTTCAGGTTCGCACTGATGCGGCCGCGGGATGGAGTGCGGCTCGCCTCGGCGAGCATGGATGGCCTACTCATCCGCTGATGTTAGTCGGCGGCGCGAAGTTGGTCAACCGACCCACGCGATCCGGCGAAGGGTTGGCCTAACGACACCGGTCGGCCCGCTCCTCTACACGATCCCCTGCCGCAAATCGGCGTGCTGGCCGGCGAGCAGCTCCTGCGTCAGATCGTAGCCGGCGCGATCGGCGTTTTCCGTCGTCCCGGCAAAATGCGCATCGATGCGCAACCTGGCCGAGCGGCAGAAATAGGTCGCGACCGACAGGATCTCGTTAGGCGGCTCGCCGCTCTCGATCTTGTGCTGGGCGAAAGCGCAGGTCGCGCTGATCGCGAAGAGCTCGGTCGCGATCGCGACGAAACGGGCGAGGAGCAACTGTTCGCGATCGAGCTTCGGGCCGAAACGCGTCATGGCGTGGAAGAGACCGCGCGCCAGCTTCTTGCTCGCGCTCGCCGCATGGCGGACGTGCGGACGAAGTTTCGCGTCAAGCTTTCCCAGGTCCCCCGGCGTCCCGAGGCCCCACTGTTTCGGATACCAGGTGGCGTAGAATTTTCCCGACTTTAAAACCGCCTTCGCCCGTTCCGCGGTCGGCAACTGGGTATTGAAAATCGCGCCGCCGACCTTGAGATGCGGATCGAGCGCTTCGCGTGCAATGAAGAGACGCATGATCTCGCTCGAGCCTTCGAAGATCATGTTGATCCGGCAATCGCGCAGGAAACGCTCGACCGGGATGCCTTCCTCACCGCGGCCTTCGAGCGACTCCGCCGTTTCGTAGCCGCGCCCGCCGCGCACCTGCATCGCCTCGTCGGCGATTCGCCAGGTCGCTTCCGTCGCCCACATTTTGCACATCGCGGTTTCGATCCGCAGATCGCCCGCTTTGCGATCGACCAGCGAGCTGGTGAGGAAAGTGATCGCTTCCATCGCAAAAACATTTCCCGCCATCTCCGCGATCTTGCCCGCGATCGCGTAATGCTTCCCGATCGGCACGCCCCATTGCACGCGCTCGCTCGCCCATTTCCGGCAGATCTCGAGCAGGCGTTTTGAGAGGCCGACGCAGGCGGCCGGAATCGTTAGGCGACCGGTGTTCAGAGTCGTTAGGGCAACTTTCAAGCCCTGGCCTTCCTTCGCGATCATGTTCTCGCGCGGAACCCGGACGTTGGTGAATTTCACGATCCCGTTATAGAGCGCGCGCAGCCCCATGAAATGGCAGCGATAGGTGATCTCGAGACCGGGCGTGTCGACGTCCACGATGAAGGCGGTGATCTGTTTCCGCTCCCGCCCTTTCACCATCTTCGGCGGCGTCTTCGCCATCACCACCAGGACGCCGGCCTTGATCAGGTTGGTGCACCAGAGTTTCTCGCCGTTCAGGATAAAAGCGGAACCGTCCTCGGTCGGATCAGCGTGCAAACTCATGTTCGCCGGATCGGAACCGGCGTCGGTTTCCGTGAGGGCAAAAGCGGAGATCTCCTTCCGCGCAACCCGCGGCAGGTATTTTTTCTTCTGCTCCTCCGTCCCGAAGATGAGGAGCGGCTGCGGCACACCGATCGATTGATGAGCGGAGACGAGCGCGGTCAGGTTCGCGTCCCAACTGCCTAACAACATCGCGGCGCGGCCGTAATTCATCTGCGACAAGCCGAGCCCGCCGTACTCGGTCGGGATTTTCACCCCGAAGGCCCCCATCGCGAAGAGGTCGTCGATGTTCTTCTGCGGGATTTCGCCGGTCCGATCGATCTCGTCCGGATCGACATTCGCCTCGAGGTATTCGCGCAGCTCTTTCAGGAACGGATCGCCCTTCGCCCGGTCCTCCGCGCTTTGCGCCGGGTAGGGAAAGATGCGATCGAAATCGTAGCGGCCGATGAAAAGGTTGCTCGCGAAGCTGCCCCGTTCGTCGAGTGGATCGCGCGAACTTTCGGCGAGATCGAGCGCGGCGGCTTTCCCGGCCGACATCTTGGAAGTGTCGATCACGGATTGCGCCTCGGCCTTGGCCGGCTGGGCGCTGGTTTCTTCGGCGATTTGTTTTTCAGGCGCTTCGAGCGGTGTCTTCATAGAATTTGCTTCCCTTCGCTGCGTGCTGCCGGAGCAGGTCGCAGGGTTGAAATTTTCCTCCGTGCCGCTCGCCCGCTGCCACCATCCTGGCGATTCCGAAATGATCGGCGAAACGAAGTGGACCGCCGCGGAGAGGCGCGAAGCCGGTGCCGAGAATCATGCCGTAATCGGCGTCCTCCGGCGCCGCGACGACCTTTTCCTCCAGGCAGCGTGCAGCTTCGTTCACCATCAGGTAAACGAGCCGGAGCGCAAGGTCGTCCGCATCTAACTCCGGCGGATTCGAAGTCTCGCGCCACTGCTCGAGGGTCTCGTTAGGCGTCTGCGTTTTGCCTTCGTATTTGTAAAAGCCGCTCCCGCTCTTCCGGCCGAGGAGGCTGGCCGCACGCATCTTTTCCAGGATCGCCGGGGTGCGGGCGCGCCCGCCTAACGAACCTTCGAGCGTCGCCGCGATGTCGATCGTGATGTCGATTCCGATCTCGTCGATCAAACGAAGCGGGCCCATCGGCATTCCCCACTCCAGCAGCGCGTCGTCGATCTTCTTCGCCTCCACTCCCTGCTCGAATAATTCCGCGGCCTCGAGCAGATAGGGAAAGAGAACGCGATTGACGAGAAAGCCGGGACTGTCGCGGACGACGACCGGGAGCTTGCCGATCTGGCGCGCGAAGGCGAGCGCGCGCTCCTTCGTCTCTTCGCCCGTCTGTTTTCCGATCACGACCTCGATCAATTTCATTCGGCTGACCGGGTTGAAAAAATGGAGGCCGATGACGCGGCCGGGATGTTTCGTTTCGGCCGCGAGGGTGCTGATGGAGAGCGCGGAGGTGTTGGTCGCGAGAATGTCGGTCTCGTCGATTTTCGAATCGAGATCGTGGAAGATTGCCTTCTTGATCTCGAGTTTTTCCGAGGCGGCTTCGATTACGATCTGCACCTCGCGGAGCGGGCCGGGATTGGCCGAAGCGACAATCCGGGCCCGGCCTTCCTTCGCTTTCTCCTCGCTCAGCAGGCCGCGCTTGACCGCTTCGCCGTAGGTCTTCTCGATCTTCGCCAGGCCGCCCTCGAGCAGCTCGGCATTGACGTCGCGCAGGATGACGGAGATGCCGCGGGAGCTGAGCCACTGCGCGATCCCGGAGCCCATTACGCCCGCGCCGATGACGGCGGCGTGCGCCATCTTTTCGT
>DASXDC010000088.1:0-5281 GCA_036490855.1 Chthoniobacterales bacterium | reverse complement strand
GGCCGGCGCCCCGAGGTCACGGTCACGTCTGCGAACGTCGCCTTTTTCGTCACGCGCACCATGCTGGCGCTCGGCCAGTTCAATTACAGCCGCAAAGGCATTCTCGGACTCGGCCATCGCCGGCTCTTTACTTTCCGTTCGCTGCGCGCGCTGCTCGAACAAGCAGGCTACGAAGTGCTGGAAGCGCGCGGCGTTCCGGCGCCCTACCCGCTCGCCCTCGGGGATAACTTTTGGAGCCGCGCTCTCCTCGCCTTGAATCAACTCCTGATCGGGCTGAGCAAAGGCCTCTTTTCCTATCAGATTTGCCTGCGAGCGCGCGCCTTGCCGCATCCGCAGCATCTCCTGCAGGAAACGATTTCCACCAGCGCCGATCTGCGCGAGGAAGTGCTGCACCGGGTCGCGTAGCGACTTCGCGTCAGTGCGTCTTGAGAATGTGCAGGGCGCGGAGTAATCCCTCCGTCACCAGCTCGTAGAGCGGGTATTGCACGCAAAGGACGATCCATTGCCGGAACTCGAAAGCGCAAATCGCCAGCACGCCGAGCGCGACAAGGAGAGTCCGGTAACGCGCCCCGAAAAATCCGGAAAGGGCCACGATCTGGCTCAGCGCGAGGAGCCGCAGCGGCAGGTCCCACATGTTGGCGTAACGGAGGTTCATCCCGTATTTCAGATTGCACATGACGAGAAAACTCGCGGCAATAAACAGTCCGACAAACAGCTCCGGCTTCTGGGTCCGATCGAGCCGAAAAGCTGCGCCAATCGCGAGCAATAGAACAACCGGACTAGCGAGCAGGAGATCGACCAGATAACGATGCCAGGGGCCGTCGCCCGTCAGGATGGCATATTCGAGGTGATAATTTTTGCTCACCGAAAGCTGGTAGGTCATGCGGAGCGTCTCGATGCCGCCGGCGAGAAAGACGAGGGCGACGACGCCCAGGAGCGGCCCGACGACTGTCGCCACCAGCAACTCGCGCGTCACCGTTCCGAATCGCAGCCAGTGATTAAAGAGCAGAATCGCAAGGAGGGCGACGTAGACGAAGAAGGCGTTCTCTTTCGTGAGGACGAGCAGACAGAGCGAGATGGCATAAGCCGCGATCCAGCCGATCCGTCGCGGCGCGCGCAGATTTTCCCAGAGGAGCCAGAGAGTGAGGAGCGCCCAGAAAGTAAAGAAGCCGTCGACCAGCGCATGGCGCGACATGTGGAGCTGCGTGGGCGCGACCGCCATCAGTGCGGCGACGCCCAGCGCGAAACCACGGCCTTTCAGACGCCAGGCGATGACGGTGGAAAGTCCAAGAGTCAGGATGCTGAAAAAGGAAGCAACATCGTGTAGCCCGGTCAGCGCTTCCGTGCCGAATATCGAGTGCCAGAGATAACCGCTGAAGATATAAAGGAAGCGGACCGGCGGCAGAATCGAGCCCGGCAAAGTTTTCTGCACTTCGATGTACCGATCGACGATGACCGGATAATCACCGAGCCCGGTGTGGATCAGGCTGTTGACGTATTTGCGGTAAAGCCCCTCGTCGAAGCCAACCCCGGTAAATCCCGCCTGCGGATGCAACGCCACCAGGGCGCGCATCGGTCCATCCGGCGAAGAAAAAAGGTGATCAGGCAGGCGCAAGAAACTGCCGAGCAAAAGCACGAAGACGAGCCCAAACCAGAAGGCGCGACCTAACCAGTCCGCAGCTGAAGAGCCTGATGCGGAAGTCGCAGTCATCGCTGGGGCCGATATTTCCATAGCTGAAAAGTCAGGGCAACTCCGGCGATCAACCGGTGGTGGCGAAAGGGAGATCAAAGCTTCGACTGTGGGCTAGACCTTTTCGCAAAGCGCGACAACGGAAAGGCCGCCGAGACGATTGCGAGCCGCGAGCTTAAGTTCGAGCGAGCTGGCGAAGAGGAGCGCCTTGTTGATCCACGGCGAGACTCTCGCGAGGTCCGAGCAGTCGGCGCCATTATCCGAGCGCCGCGCGACCCGCCATGGCGCCGCGACGGGAAAAATGGAGGCGTAATAATAATGCAGGCTCCGAATCCGGAGCGCGCCGACCCGCGCCACGAGCGCGCCCAGCGTCTTGATCGTGTAGCGGCGGTGGTGTCCAAGAAAACGATCGTGCGCCGACCAGAGCCAGGAGAAGGCCGGCACAGTGACAAAGATGTTCCCGTTAGGCGCGAGATGCGACGCCACGTCGTTGAGGAGCGCTTCGTCGTCCGCCACATGCTCGAGCACATCCATGAGCAGCGCGATGTTGAACGGCTGATTCTCCGGCCAGCCTGGCAGGATCTGCGAACTGCCCCCCTGCGCGATCGCAGGCGCAGTGTAGGCCGGGTCAACGCCCGTCATCGATCCGGGATAAAAGATTCCTTCGCGTTCCAGCATCGTCATCAGGATGCCGACACCGCAGCCGACATCGGCCAGCCGGCTTTCCTTGTCGAGCGACGGAATGGTCGCGAGATGATGTTTCAGAAGCCGAAACTTCGCGTCGTAATACCAATGCCCGAGCGCCTGTGGGCCGGAAAGTTGCGGTGCCTCTATGACATCCATGCGCGGCGCCTCCGGCGGATGCGTTGCAGCCCGGCGTAGAGCCGGATCGTGTCACGCACGATCGAGACTTTGCTTCCGGCCTGATCTTTCCAATCAATCGGAACCTCGCGAATCGGAATGCCCTCATCGAGGAGCGCGGCGAGCAATTCGACGTCGAAGCCGAAACCGTTCTCCCGCAGGCGGCCTTTGACTTTTCGGTAGGCGGCGCCGGGAATGATTTTGATCCCGCATTGCGAATCGTAAATCTGCGGGGTGATGAGGAGACCAACGAGGAGGGCAAAAACGCGCCCCATGCAATGGCGCAAAAATGTACGCTCGACTTTCTTCCCGAGCATCTTGATCCGCGAACCGAAGATCGCGGCTTCCTCGTTAGGCTGAGCCGCGATCTCGAGCAGCCGCCGGATTTCGTTAGGCAAAATCGCCCCGTCCGCGTCGACGAAGCAGACCCATTTTGCGTCCTGCGCGTGCTCCCAACCGGCCCGGATCGCGCCACCCTTGCCGAGATTCTTTTCGAGGAAAAGTGCGGGGAGCAATTCCTCGCTCTCTGCCAACTTCGTCGTCAGGTGCGCAAGCCTGCCCTGCTCGAGCGGACCGGAACCGTCATCCACCACCAGCACCTGGCAGCGAAAATCGGCTGTCGGAAGTTCGGCCAAAAGCTCCCGCAAGAAGGCCGGCAGCCGCTCGCTCTCACGGTAGGCGGGGATGACGAGAAAAAAATCGATCGTGCGCTGTTCGCACTCCGCCTCAAACGCGGAGCGCTGCCTCGTTCGCCCGCGACTTTGGCGAGCAGGCGGCAGGGCGGGCGGCGGCGGTGTGATGAGGCTCAAGACCATTTTCGGTGACATCTACAGAAGCGGGATTTGTGCCACTGAGAGGAGGCCGGCCGGGCGCCCGGCGGCGTCTGGGTCTGGCCAAGCTGAGGAGCGCAATTCCGCCTAACAATGCCCAACTGACGCTGGCCAGCGCGCGCACAGCAGGCGGATGAAAGGTGAAGTCGACATGGTTTTCCCCCTTCGTGACGGCGACCGCGCGATAGATAAAATCCGCCCCTTCCACCGCCGCCGGCTTGCCATTCACAGTCGCCTCCCAGCTGCGCGACCATCGATCCGTCACCATCAGCCAACCGTCGCCCGGCACGACGACATCGAGCACGAGACGGTTAGGTTCGTAGTGGATGATCCGCGCGCTCAACCGTCGCGCCGGCGCTGCGGATTCGATCGCTCCGACTTCCGGAAAACTCGCGGCACTCGCGGAGTGCAGCATCATTGCGCGCGAGTGGCGGACGATGATCGGATATCGGAGTTGTTGGACGCGTTTCCCGAATTTTGAAAATGCTTCGCGTTTCAGCTCGACCAGCGGGGCTGAGGGCGCGAACCAAAAACGCTCGCGGCCAAGTGCGATCGGCGCGAGCGCCGGACTGGCGGCAGTCGCTTCGTGGAAGCTGTTCTTGAATGGTGCGTAGCCTTGCAGCGTGGGTATTTTCGCGATGAGATTGAGATTGCTCCGCGCAATCACGACCGCGCGCCCGGCGCGCGTGACGATCGAAGTCTGATGCGGCACGATGGAGTCGGGCGAAGGGCCGGCGCCGTAGAGCACCGGTTCGCTCAGATAGCAGGTGAGAAGTCCATCAACCACCGCCACTACGACGAGCGCGCGCGGCAACCATCGCGCCAATCGAACCGGCGCACGATTGATCGTTAGGCCAAGAAAAAGGAGCGAGCCCCAGACCAGCGGGAGATGGAGCAGCACCGGTAGCGGCAAGGCAAAGTCAGTGTTTACCAGACAGGCCGTGACCGCGAACGCACTCGCGGCGACGAGACCGAGCGCGAAGGAAACGAGGAGAAATTTGCGGCAAATGCGTTTGTCCAACTCGACCCGGGCGAGATCGCGGGAGCCGAAGAGCGCGAGCACGCAGAGCAGGAACATGAAGTAGCCGCGAAACATGCTCGAGTGGCGAAAATAGCGGGTCGGCGGCACCAGATCGTAAATCCAGCCGCGCAGAGGCAAGACACGTGAGACCGCGCAGGCGAGCGCGAGCAACGCGACGACGAATAAAAACCAGCGCCAGCGATCCCGCTTCGGATTCGCCATCGCCATGACGGCGAGCAGGAGCACGACCGCGCCGAGGTAGAGATTGAAACTCGAGATGTTGGTGTAGGACCAAAGACTGGAATCAGCGAAACGCAGCGCCATCATCGCGGGGCTGATGAGGGTCCCGATCGCCCCGGGATGAAGCGCATTTGAACCCAGGGCAAAATCACGAGGCAAAGGCTCGTTGCGATCGCTGTAGCCGCGGCCTTCGTAGAGGAAGCCGAAATAGCTCGGCGCCAGCACCACGAGACCGGTGAAGGCCACGATCGCCAGCAGCCCGAGGCCGCGCCGCCAGACCTGCAGCGAATTCTTTCCGCCTAACGAAAGGCGGCCGAGCCCCCAGGCGGCGATCAATCCGCAGGAGCTAATCGTGAGAACGGGATTCCCCGCCATGGCTGAGAGACCCCAGAGTGCACCCGCTTGCGCCGCAGCCAATCTGTTGCCGCCTTGCAGCGCGACGTCGAGCCGCCAGATGACAAAGGGAAGGAACGAATAGCTGTAGAGCACACTCGTGTGTTCAGCATGCCCGGTGTAAAAGCCCGAAAAAATGAAGCCAAGCGCGACACAAAATCCGCCCCAGATCGGAGCTCGCAGATGGCGCGCGAGCAGGAGCATGCCGAACCCGCCGCTGAGCCAGAGCGCGAGCCAGTAGATGCG
>DASXDC010000087.1:0-3150 GCA_036490855.1 Chthoniobacterales bacterium | reverse complement strand
CGAAAACACCTTTTTCCCAGCCGTCGGCCCCCAGTCGCTCAATATCTCCACGCGCGGCCTCGTCGGCCCGGATCAAGGCGCGCTTATCGGTGGCTTCATTGTTACCGGGCTCGAACCGAAGACGGTTATTTTGCGGGCGTTGGGTCCTTCGTTAGGGAACGCTGGTCTGACCGGGACTTTGCCCGATCCGTCTATCACTTTATACGATGCAGTCGGCCATGCCTTGGCGAGTAACGATAACTGGCAGACGGATCCAGGCGCGAGCGAGATTATCGGCGACGGCCTGGCGCCAAGTAACCCGGCGGAAGCCGCCCTACGGATCACACTTCAGCCCGGCACTTACACTGCCGTCGTGACCGGGAAGAATTCGACGCCTGGCATCGGGCTGGTAGAAGTCTATGACGTCTCACCCACCACCGCTTCCAAGCTGGGCAACCTCAGCACGCGTGGTAATGTCGGCCGCGACGCCGACCAGCTCATCGCCGGCTTTATTGTTGGATCATTCGATAGCTCGACGGTCGTCATCCGCGCGCTCGGGCCTTCCCTCGGCGCGGCGGGAATCGACGCGCCCCTCGTTGACCCGTCTTTCACGGTCTACGACCAGAATGGTTCGATCCTCGGCGGCAATGATGACTGGCGTGATGATCCCAATGTTTCCGACCTGGAGCAGAACCAGTTCGCGCCCCTCGATGAGGCGGAGGCCGCCACCATCCTACACCTGCCCGTCGGTGCCTACACTGCTGTCACGACCGGCGCCGACGGTGGCACCGGCATCGGCTTAGTCGAGGTTTACAACCTCGAGTAATCTCGACGGCGCCGGGCGTTTCGAATGCCGGGTCGCCAAGTCGCGCTCACTCCTCGTTCTCACCTTCGTCCTGCTGCCACTGAGCGACGCGGCGCGGGTGGCATGACCGTTGATAGCGCTGGCGTCATCTACGTCTCGGACACTGATAACGATTCCATTCGCAACCACATCTTCGACATCGTGACCACGATCGCCGGCTCGGTCGTAGGCAAGCAGGGGCCGCCCCATCAAAGCTCGCATCTACCGGCACCCGGGTGTCGAAACGATCGGTCGGATGATTGCGAATCAGCTCGTTAGGCGGATTATCCGCGTCGTGCGGCGGGCTGACGATTGACATGTGCTCGAAGCCAGCTCGACGTGCCGTCGAAGTCGCCATCCGTTGGGTTCAACTCCGTCGCAACCCGGAGCGCTCCGTTCTGGAAGGTGATCCCGGCGTAAGCCTTGGCGAAATCGTTCAGCTGCACGAGTGGCAATTCCTTCAACTCAGCTTCGAAATCGAAAGCCGGATTCGCGGCGCAAGATCGAGATCGGTCTTCGCCCGCAAGTCGCCCGTACGCAGCGGGCGTGCCTCCATCTCGATGTGGGCGTGGAGTGTTTTGGAGAGCTTGTGGCTGTTCGTTAGGTTGGTAGGCAGAAGGCGGAACCGGTCAAAAATGACGTCGACTTTCGGCGTTTTGCGAAATAATGGATTTCGAATGGCGATCTCGAAAGCAGCTATCTCGCCCGTGCAGCTGCCGGTTTTCGCCCATTGCATGAATCTCCAGACCGCACTGAAAAATCACTTCGGTTACGAAGTCTTCCGGCCGTTGCAGGAGGAGATCGTGCGCGATGCGCTCGCGGGGCGCGATGTTTTTGCGCTCATGCCGACGGGCGGCGGGAAGTCGCTTTGCTTTCAACTTCCCGCGCTCCTGCGTGCTGGCCTAACGATCGTAATTTCGCCGCTCATCTCGCTCATGAAAGACCAGGTCGACGCGCTCCAGGCGAGCGGCGTGGCGGCGACATTTTTGAATTCCACGCTCGATGGCGACGAGGTGCGCGCTCGTTTGCGCGGTTTATTTAAAGGCGACTTTCGGCTCCTCTACGTCGCGCCGGAGCGGCTCATGCTGGAGTCGTTCATCGAGAAGGTAAGGGAGTGGAACGTGGCGCAGCTCGCGATCGATGAAGCCCATTGCATCAGCGAATGGGGCCATGATTTTCGGCCGGAATATCGCGAGTTGAAAAAGCTGCGGGAGCTTTTGCCTAACGTTCCGATCATGGCCCTGACCGCGACCGCGACGGAGCGGGTGCGTCAGGACATTCTTGAACAACTTAAATTGCGCGACCCGCAGGTTTACGTCGCGAGCTTCGACCGGCCGAACCTGACCTATCGCGTCGTGCCGAAAGCTTCGCCCTTTGAGCAACTTCTCGCTTTTTTGCGCGAGCGGCCTAACGACAGCGGCATCGTCTATTGCGCGAGCCGCAAATCGGCTGACTCGATCGCGAGGAAGCTGAACATGGCCGGTATTCCGGCAAAGCCGTACCATGCCGGGCTCGAATCGGACGAACGTGCGCGTAACCAAGAGGCGTTCCTGCGCGACGACGTGCGCGTGGTGAGCGCGACGATTGCGTTCGGGATGGGGATTAACAAACCGAACGTGCGCTTCGTCGTCCACTACGATCTGCCGAAAAACATCGAGAGCTACTACCAGGAAACCGGCCGCGCCGGGCGCGACAGCCTGCCGAGCGAATGCGTGCTCCTCTTCAGCGCGGGCGACGTCGTGAAGCAAACGCGTTTCATCGACGAGAAAAGCGAGAGCGAAGCGCGGATCGCGCGCGAGCAGCTCCGCCAGATGGTGCATTACGCGGAGACGCGCGAATGCCGGCGCACGACCCTGCTCCGTTACTTCGCGGAGGAACGGCCTAACGAACCGTGCAACGGCTGCGATAACTGCCTCAACCCGCCGGAGACTTTCGACGGAACGATCGCCGCGCAGAAGTTCATCTCCTGCGTGCTTCGAATTCACCAGAAGAGCGGGTTCGCGTTCGGGCTGAATCACATCGTCGAAGTGCTCACCGGTGCGGACACGGAAGCGATCCGGCAGCGTGGCCACAACGAGATTTCCACCTACGCCATCGGGAAAGAATTGAAACGCGACGCGTGGCAGGCGCTCGGCCGCGAACTCCTGCGGCTCGGACTGCTCGAAGTCGCGCCCGGAAAATTTGCTACCGTGCAGGTGACGCCGGCCGGCCGCGAGGCGCTGCGCACGCGCGCCCCAATCACCCTAACGAAACAAGCCGAAAAGCCGGAGGCGAAAGGGAAACAACGTGCCGGCGCGATCGAGTGCGACGAAGCGCTTTTCGAAAAA
>DASXDC010000086.1:0-11241 GCA_036490855.1 Chthoniobacterales bacterium | reverse complement strand
GGTTGATCGCTTTTTTTAATCCGACGTCGCCATAGCCCGCGCCTTCTGTCCCGAGATCGCGCACGGTGGTAAAGCCGGCCAGCAAGGTGGCGCGCGCATGAGCGGTCGCGGCGGCGGAGCGGAAGGAGAGCGATTCGTTGGTCACTTGTTCGTTCCAGGGCGTCTCGTTGTAGGGATGGAGGAAGAGATGGGAATGTCCTTCTATCATTCCCGGCATCAGGGTGTCGTTAGGCAGATCGATCGTCCGGGCGTCGTTAGGCGGGGAAATGTCCGCTGCGGGTCCGGCCGCTTCGATTTTATCGCCCTGCACGAGGACGGCCCAGCCCGGGTGGAAATCCTGGCCATCGAAAACGGCGGCCGGGCGCAGGAGACAAACCGGCGGCGGGGCGGGGTCGGTCGCGGTGCTGAGAGTTGGAATCACGGCGGCAGCGAAAAAGAAGCAGAAGCAGGCATTCACGCGGGGAACTTTACCACAAGCCCGGCACAAGCCGCTTCGTCCTCGCAGAATAGGCATGATATTCGGGATACTGCTGCACGAGCAGCCGCTCTTCACAGAAGAGCCGCGTGATCGCTCCGGCCGTCCCGAGAATGCCTAACGAGAAGGAAAGCGGCGTCGGATGCCCGAGCACAGCCGCCCACAGGAAAAGACAGATCGACGCATAGATCGGGTGGCGAATGAATCGATAGGGACCGCTCGTGACGAGGCCACCGGAGGTCGGGCTCGCCTCGGCGTGAAAGCTCCGCGTGCCGAAAGTCAATCGCGCCCAGATCATCAGGAGCGCGGCGGCGATCTGCACTGCGCTCAGGATTCGGTTCGGAGAAAAAAGAGAGTTTGCTCGCCAGAGGCCAACGATCGCGAAGACCATCGCTGCAAAACCAAGCAGGGAAGCGAGCTTCATCATAAAAAATCCCTCGCCCCGGAGCGATCGAGGCGAGGGATGAGAGACATCCTTCCGGCCGGAACCGGGATGCTTTATTGGTCGCCCGGAATCGTCAGCATGACATGCGCGTTGCTGAACTCCGGATTTTGAATCGTCGCTTCCGCCGTAACCGTTTGAAATTTTCCATTCGGTGCCGGGATGGTTTTGCTCACGTTGACTTCGCCTGCTCCCGCGGTCGTGCGCGGAGTGCTCGCGACTGGTTTGCCAGGCGAGAGAATCCGCACCTGCACTCCATCGGCGGATTGGATCGATCCGTGCGGGCCATCCTTGTGAGCGCCGGCCTTCGCGGTAATCTCCTGCGCCTTGCCATTCATCTTCTGCTCGACCGTCAGGACCAGGGCCATGCTCGTGACCGTGTTTGGATCAAGCGTGCGCGCGCCGAGGCGGTGGACCATTTCAAATTTTTGTGCGCTGTGCGGACCGAGCTGAGTTTCGGCGGTGGCGCCTCCGCCTCCACCGGGTGCGGCACAAGAGGCAAGGGAAAGAACGGTCACGGTCGCGAGCAGGAAGTGCGGAAGGTGTTTCATGGAAGAAGTGTGGTTAGGCGAACACTCGCCGTCAACTTCGTTTCTCGGCTCGTGCGGAAAGGGAAATGGACCGAACGATCGTTAGTCTGGCGAAACGTCCGGCTCCGCTTTGATCGTTCTGGCGGCGCGCCGCCGTCCCGGTTTATGCACGCCGCGGTTTGGGTGCGGCGTTTTTTCGAGCTTCGCCAGTTTCTCCCGCTGCGCATCGCTCAGAATCGGTTTCACGGCCTCATGAGTCTCATTCATCACCTGCCGAACCTTCGCTCCGGTCTCGGCGCGAATTTGCTGCAGCTCACCGGCTGCGTGGTCGAGGACCGGCGAGAGCTTCGCAACCTGCTCCGGAGTGAGATCGAGCTGCGACTGCATCCGGTCGCGCATCCATTCGACGACGGAATGCGAGTGCCGCCCGAAGCGGCCATGCCACTCCTGTCCTTCATGAAAAGTAAAAAACGCACCAGCGACGACCCCGGCGAAGAAAGCGAGAATGAATCCGGCGATGAGTTTTCCCTTCAAAGACGCGTTCATGGCTCGACGGCATTGTTGATCGCGGTATCGGCGATGGCATATTCGTCGCCTAACGGGTCAGTCAAAGGATCGGGAATGGAGAGCTCATGATAGATCCCTGCGCCCGCCATTGCGATGATCGCGAGCGAAAGGTAAACCACCCGGCGGAGCAACCGGCCAATGTCGACGAAATCATGTTTGAGCCCGGCGCGCCAGTGAGCGAGGACGCGGGAGTCGAAGCCATACGGCATCTCGTTAGGCCGCTTGCCCCTCGCCTCGGCCGCGGCGCGCAATAGCCGGTCGAGCTGAGGATCGGAGTCCCTCATCTTCCCCCCTCCGCCGCGAATCCCGCGAGCTGTTGCTTCAATTTTTGCCGGGCGCGAAAGGCGCGGACCTTGATGAGCGAGGTCCCCCAGCCGGTGAGGGCGGAGATGTCGGCCACGGAACGTTGCTGAAGATAAAGAAGGTCAATCACGAGACGCTCGGCCGGTTTGAGAATCGTCAGGAGCCGCTCCACCAGGTCGCGTGCGGCGAAGGTCTTGTCCGGCCCCAATTCTTCCGCCGTCGCGGCCAGATTCTGCACGACCGCGACCTCTTCCTCGCTCAAGTCGGCGTGACGAAATTCCGGCCGCACTTTTTCTGACTGAATCTGATTGAGGCAGGTGTTGACCGCAATGCGCGAGACCCAATGCTCGAGCGGCACTTTGCCGGAAAACTGCGAGAGCTTTTGGAAAATCTTAATGAAGATCATCTGGCAAAGATCCTCCTCCGCGGTCCGCCGGGCACGGTGGGAACGCACGATTTTGACGACGAGCGGATAGAGCCGGCGCACCAGTTCGCGGGCGGCCTCTTCATCATCCTGTCGCACCGCCGCGACGAGCGCGGCGGAGTCGAAATCATGAGGCACCTCGTCCAAGTCGTCTCCACACTAACGGGGATGACAGGCCGATGCGCCTCCTGGTTACAGATTTTCACGGCGCGCAAAAGACCGCTGATTATTTTGTAACCGAATCGGAGACGATCCGGTCATGACCGACACATATGAAACTTAAACTCATCACACTGACAGCGCTCGGCGCGCTCGCACTTGGCAGCTCGGTTTTGGCTAACGATCCGGCAGATGCTGGAACCGAAGGACCCGGCGGCCACGGCGGCGGACGGCATCACATGTCGTTCGACAGAATTACCGAACAATTGAATCTCACACCGGAACAGAAGGCGAAGGTGCAGCCGATCATCGATCAGGCAAAACCGCAGCTCGAAGCCATTCACCGCGACGCGATCGAGAAGTCCAGGACGGTGATGGAAAATGCGATGGCGCAAATCCGCCCGCTCCTCACGCCGGAACAGCAGAAGAAGCTGGACGACGCACAGAATGATCGCGCCGGCCGGCGCGGCGAAGGAGGCGGACGCCGCCACCACCGAGGGCAGGACGATCAGGGCAATTCGGGCGACAACCAATAAGGAAATTTTCCCTGCGCGAGCGGCGGCGGCTTTTGGGCTTCCGCCGCTCTTTTTTTCCGGCGCAGGAAAAACAGGTCGCTTCTTCGTTAGGTCACGAACTGGCTTCCAGAGGTACGAAAAATCGCGCCCCGGCTGGAGCGCGATCGATGTTTTAGAGGGTAAGAAAGGTGCGTCGAGACGGATTCGATTCCGCCTAACGAACCGCAGGGAAGTCGCTATTGGTCGAAGACCTTTTTCACGTCGCCGACTTTTTGCTGCACTTTGCCTTCGGTTTTTTCGGCAGTGCCGCGCGCTTCCAAATTCGGATTACCGACTGTTTGGCCAGTCTTTTCCTTCACGGCGCCGACAGCTTCCTTCACCGTGCCCTCTGTTTTGTCTTCGGTACTTGAGTTCATACTTTTGATTCGTGTTTGGTGCGAGCAGAGGTCGTGCGAAAATCGGAGCACCGACGAGCATCCAAGATTGATGCAGGCAATAACCGCCCGCGCTACGCACTCGGCGATTGCTTGCGGACGAGAGATCGCATCACTCCTTGAATCCGCAGTTCGCGGGCCGGGATCAGATTCGGAAACTTCGGATTCTCCGCCTTCAGATAAGGCCGGCCCCGCTCCGTCACATAACGTTTCAGCGTCGTCTCGCCATCGATCAGTGCCGCCACGATATCGCCATTGTTGGCCGTCTTTCGATCCTCCAAGATCACGATATCACCATCGAGAATATGGGCGCCGATCATCGAATCTCCCCGTACCCGCAAGGCAAAAGTGCGTGCGCTCCGCGACGCGTTGAGCGATGAGAAATCGAGCGCGACGTGCCCCTCGATGTTCTGCTCCGCGAGGGTCGACATGCCGGCCGGGATTTCGCCGTAGATCGGAATATCGACCACCTGGCTGTGGGGCGCAGACGTGACCAGACCGCGCGCTTTGCGCGGATGCCGCTGGAGAAAACCTTTCCGCTCCAGGGCCGCAATGTACTGCATCACCGACGTCTGGCTGGCGAAACCGAAGTGCTCCTGAATTTCGCGCGTGCTGGGCGTGAGGCCTTTTGTTCGCTGCTCGGCCTGGATGAATTGGAGAATGTTCTTCTGCCCAGAGGTGAGCATCTGAACATGTTGCTGCAATCTTCCCGCTCGGCAAGCAAAACCTTCTCAGGGGAAATATCTCTCAGGCGTCGAGACGCAGTCGCTTCTCCCTTGTCTGCTCCCGTAAGCGCCCAAGATAAGAGAAGGTATCGTGGAGCTCGATCAGGCCCACGATACCGTTAGGCTGACGCAACCGCCCGAGCGCCTCTTCGTGAGCGGTGTTCAATTGCACGTCGAGCCCGTCCAGCTTCGCCTTCAGCTTCGCCCGTTCGCCGCTCAACAAAGCCCGGGCCAAGGCGCTTGAGGTTTCCGCTGCGCGCAAAAGCCAGCGATCGATTTCGCGCAGGAGCGTCCCGGTGTTCCAAAAGAGCTCGGCCAATGCCGGGGGAATCTCACGGCCGGCATTCGCTTCCACTCCTTCCAAGGCGAGCAAATGACGCAGCCGCAATTTCGGATCGCTCAAGACCCGGAAGGCTTCGTTCAACTCCGCATCCGCCGGCGCGCGGCGGGCGCGGGCGAAATATTTTTCCTTTAACTCTTCGGGCTCGAGCCAGGGCTGCCGCGCTTCGCCGAGGAGCGCGAAGTAATCGGTCATGCCGAGAAACTCTCGCCGCAGGAACAATGCGCGACCGCATTTGGATTCGTGACTTTGAAGCCGCCCTTCTGCAGATCGTCGCTGTAGTCCAAAACTGAGCCGCTCACGAAAAGCGCGCTCTTCGGATCAACCACCACGCGCACGTTCTGCGACTCGACCATGATGTCCCGGTTCGCCGGCCCGTCGACCAAGTCCATTTTGTATTGCAACCCGGAGCAACCGCCGCCGATCACCGCCACCCGCAATACGCCATGCGCGCGACCCTGCTTTTGCAGGAGCGAGCTCAGCTTGCGCGAAGCGTTCTCCGTCACCTTGACGAGACGCTCGTTGCCGATTTTGAATTTGATCTCGCCGTTAGGCGACGGGGCTGCGGTCACACGCGAAGTTACGCCGCTTCGAGGTAGGTTGCCAGATGGAGCGCGGCAATTTCCTCCACTTCCGCGAGGGTGCTGACCTGCTGAAATTTCTCGCGCAGAAGTTTGCCCGCCGGCATTCCCTTCGAATAGGCCATCAAGCGTCCGCGCATCGAGCGCATGGCGAGATCCTCGATCCCGCATTCTTCGACTGCGAGCGCGCAATGCCGCTGGATCAGGGCCCACTTCTCGACCGGATCGGGCGGCGGCAGGATTTCACCCGTCGCGAAATAATGTTTCGTCTGTGAAAAAATCCAGGGCGAGCTCATCGCGGCGCGGCCGATCATGGCACTGGCGATGCCCGTTTCCATTTTCCGCCGCGCGACATCGGCCGCGCTAAAAAGGTCGCCGTTGCCGATCACCGGAATGGAAACCGCCGCGACACATTGCGCGATCACGTCCCAATCGGCTTCACCGGAGTAACCCTGGGCGCGAGTCCGACCATGGATGGCGAGCGCGGCGATGCCTAAGGATTCCAAAAGTTGCGCGACGCTGACGGCGTTGATCGAGCCGCCATCCCAGCCGATGCGGATCTTGGCCGTGACCGGAAGCGGCGCGACTGCCTCTACAACTGCACCGGCGACTTTGCCTAACGTCGGGCAATCCTTGAGGAGCGCGGAGCCGCCATTCTTCGCCACCACTTTGTTGACCGGGCAACCAAAATTCAGATCGACAAAATCGGGCTGGACCCACTCCACCACCTGGCGTGCCGCTTCCGCCATATGCTCGGCGTTTCCACCGAAAAGCTGCACTCCGATCGGCCGCTCCGTCGGATCGAAATCGAGATAGCCGCGGGTGCGGGCGTTCCGCCGGAAAACACCTTCCGAAGAGACGAACTCCGTCACGAGGACATCGGCCCCGCGCTCCTTGCAGAGCTGGCGGAAAATCCTGTCCGTCACGCCGGCCATCGGCGCGAGGTAGAGCGGGAAATGCCCGCTGCGAAACCAGGGAATCATGTCATTAGGCAAGCGCGCCGCAGCTCTGCAGGAGCTGCGCCACTTCCGCCTGCACACCCTCCAATTCGTCGAGGTGCAACTGCGGATCGGGCACGACGAAAACGTCGCCCGTTTTCACATGCTCGTAGATCAAAACCCGGCCGCGGTCGCGCTCTTCGCTCTCGATTTGTTTCAAGATCCGCTTCCGTTCCAGCATGGCCGCGAGGACGTAGCAGGCGTTGGCATGATCGGCGGCGGATACGAAGCGGCGGAAAAGCGCTTCCGCATTTTCCTTTGGCAAGGGCTCCGGAGCCGCGGCCGGCGGCGGCTCAAACCGCGTTCGCCAAAAAGAAAACGGCTGCAGATTCTCATTGCGCTTCTGCCACGCCTCCTCGCTCAGGTCCTGACGGCGAAAGCCATCGCCGTCCCGAAAGAGCAGAGTATAGAAATTCTCTCCCGGCTCAAAAGCCCGGCCGCTCGCAGCGCAAACTTCCGAGCGATGCTGGATTGACCACTCTTCGCCTAACGGATTCATGTCGCGCGCAAACTACGCCAAAGCGCCGCGGGGTTAAAGCTGGGCGTCTCCCGATTGGTCGAGCGCAGATGGAGCAGATAGAGGCCGATCACGAAAAAGATCCCGTTAGGCGTCCAGGCGGCGGTGATGGGCGAGACGCGGTCGCCTTCCCCGAGCGCGAGAAAAAGATGGGTCAGAAAATTCATCGTGAAGACGAGGCCGATCGCGACCGCCACGCTTGCCAGGATGCCGCGGCGCGAGAAACCGATCCCGAGCGGCGCGGCCATGATCGTGACGACAAAACAAGTCCAGGGCAGCGCCCAGCGATATTGCAACTGCGTTCGGAAAGGGGCGAGGAGCGTGTGCGGGAAATCAGAATTGAAGCGCAGATAATCCTGCAGCTCGGGAATGCCGAGGAACTCCGGTCGGACGTTGGCGCTGCTCAGGCGGTAGGGTGTTTCGCTCCAGCCGGTGATCGTTAGGGAACTAACCATCTTGTCATTCGTGATGTTCCCGGCCTGGTCGTAGTCGACGAGTTTTGCGTTCACCAGTCGCCAGCTCTTTGTCGCCGGCTCGTAGAACGCTTCGGTCGCGATGTAATTGCGTGTGATGTTTTCCTGCGCGTCCTGCTGCACCACCTGCAGACCGTCGAAGTGATTCGCGCCCGGTTTGAAACGCGCGATGTACCAGGTGCGGTTATCGGTCCGGTTGCGAAAGACCTGACCGGTGATGGTGATGTCGCGCGGACCGCCGCGCATGACCTGATCGAAGAAATCCTTGCGGGCGAGCTCGGCGTGAGCGGCGAGCGAAAAATTCAAGGCAAAGGTCACCGCCGTCGTGAGGAGGCCGATGACGAGGAGCGGGAAAATGATCCGCGGCACGCTCACGCCCGCTGTCAACATGGAGACGATTTCATTCGCGCGCGACATTCGGCCTAACGAAAAGAGAAGCGCGAGGAGGAGCGCGACCGGGAGGAGGATGACGAGCACCTGCGGGATTTGCGTCCAGTAAAAATGCACCACCAGCCCGAGCGGGGCGCGGGCGTCGAAGATCGTCGAGCTGTTATCGCTGATGTCGAAGATGAGCCAGATGGAGAGGAAGCCGAGGATGCAATAGAGATACGGCTGGACGAAATTCCGGACGATGTAGGTGTCGAGCAGTCTCACGGGAGCGTGTCGTTTTGCAGTTGCCGAATGGCGCTTAAGTTGGCGGCCGGCATGATTGCGCTCAAAGATTCCCTCGGTAGCGATTTTGTCGAGCGGGTGCGGGCGATTTTTGCCGAGGGTGGCCTGCTCGCGAAGGCGCGGAATTTCGAATATCGGCCCGAGCAACAGGCGATGGCCGCCGCGGTCGCGCAGTCGCTGGAAGATGAACGCCATCTCGTGGTCGAGGCCGGGACCGGCGTCGGAAAATCGCTCGCCTATCTCATCCCGGCGGTGCTTTTTGCCCACGAGCAAAAGAAGAAGGCGATCATCTCGACCCACACGATCAACCTCCAGGAGCAGCTCCTGCACAAGGACATCCCGATCGTGAAAAAAATCCTCCCGATCGACTTTGAGGCCGCGCTCATGAAAGGGCGACAGAACTACCTTTGCCCGCGCCGGCTGGAGCGGGCTTTGCAAAGCGCGGCCGAACTTTTCAATACGACCGAGCAGGCGGAACTCGCGCGGTTGGCCGACTGGGCCCGGACCACGACCGATGGCACCCTGAGTGATCTGCCGGTCGAGCCCGACCCGAAAGTCTGGACGCAGGTCTGCAGCGAAGCGCACATCTGCACCGCGAAAACCTGCGGGCAAAATCCGCGCTGCTTTTTCCAGATGGCGCGGAAGCGATTGCTCGCGGCCGATCTGGTCGTGATCAACCACACACTTCTCTTCATGCTCCTCGGCACTCCGGAAGAACAGGAGGAGCGCGAGGAAGGTTATCTTTTCCCTAATGACTTCATCATTTTCGACGAAGCCCATACCCTCGAGCAGATCGCCTCGCGCCAGATCGGGATCGGCGTGTCGCAGTACGGGTTGCGCTCGACGATTCAGCGCCTCTACAACGCGCGCTCGAAGAGGGGGCTCTTCACCGTCACGCGCGATGCCGCGGGCGTGACGCTGGCGGCGTCGTTAGTCGAGGAAGCGGACCGCTTTTTCAACGCGATCGATGAACGCGCCAATTTCAAGAAGGGCCGCGAATATCGGGTTCGCGAAGTGGATTTCGTCGCCGACCAGATCACCGGGCGCCTCACGGCACTTCAGTCTCGGATCGGCGAGGTCGTGCGGAAAACGGAGGACGAGTTCCTAAAGGCGGAATTGCAGGAGCTCGGCCGGCGCATCTCCGGCGCGCGCGACGGGATCGCCACCTTCCTGCAACAGAGTGAGGAGGAATGGGTTTACTGGATCGAGCGGACCGGGAAAGCAGCGCAAAACATTACCCTTAACGCCTCCCCGATCGATGTCGCGCCGGTCCTGCGCCGGATGTTATTCCGCGAGGATTGCAGGAGCGTGATGACGAGCGCAACGCTCGCGGTCGGCCGGCCGGATCTCGCTTATTTTCGTCGCCGGATCGGCGCGGATGAAGCCGAGCCGCTGCAGCTCGGGAGTCCCTTCGATTTCCAGAAGCAGATGAAGCTCTTCGTCGTGCGCAAAATGCCCGATCCGCGCGACGATGCCTACAGCGCCGCCCTCGCGGAATGGATCGCACATTTCGTTGCGGACACGGGCGGCCGCGCCTTTGTTCTCTTCACCAGCTATCGCTCGATGCAGTTGCTCGCGACGGAGATGGAAGAGTTTTTCGTTAGGCAAAAGATGAACCTCCTCGTGCAGGGGAAAGGCGCGCCGCGTAGCCAGCTCCTCGAGCAGTTCAAAAATACGCCGCGCAGTGTGCTCTTCGGGACGGACAGCTTCTGGATGGGCGTCGATGTGCCGGGCGACGCGCTCTCGAACGTCATCATCACGCGGCTGCCGTTCGCGGTGCCGGATCATCCGCTGATCGAAGCGAAGCTCGAGCTGATCGCGGCCCGGGGCGGCGATGCCTTCACCGAATATTCGCTCCCCGAAGCGATCCTGAAATTCCGCCAGGGCGTCGGGCGTCTGATCCGAACAAAGAGCGACCGTGGAATCGTCGTCGTCCTCGACAACCGGATCGTAACCAAGACCTATGGGCGGGCTTTTCTGAAGGCACTGCCGGAGTGTCCGGTCAAGATCCTGTGATTTGGGAGCCGAGATCACTCTTCGCCAGAGTCCTTCTTCAAGTACCTTGCCGGCCGTGAAAGGTATCGTAGTCGCTTTCCTCCTCGCGCTGGCGGTGGCCTTTTGCGGCGGCCTGGCGATGGGCCGCTACTCGCTGGACCACCCTGCGAAGCCGGCCGCGGGCGTAGCGGGCTCGAATGATTCGTTAGGCGAATCTTTTTCCCCTGATGACTCACGGCCGCGCGACTCCGGTTCGAACCGAGCGGGAAAACCTGATCCGTCCGCTCCTCTTTCGCCCGCTGCGATCGTGGCGAGGCTGAAGGAAGCGATGGCGCATCCCTCCGATCGCCATGGTTATCTGGAGGCGAGCAAGTTAATCGACGCGATCGATCCGAAAAATATCCGTGTCGTGATTGAGCAGTTCCAAAAACTGCCCGCGCAGCGCGAGAAATCGATTTACCTCGCGCTTCTCATCTCGCGCTGGGCGGAGGGCGATCCGCAAGCGGCGCTCACCTATGCACAGACGAGCGGCTCGCTTTCGGAGCGCCGCCTCGCGGTCACCTCCGCCGTGCGTTCATGGGCGGAAAAAGATGCCAACGCCGCGAGGAGCTGGGCAATGCAATTGCCGCCGGGACAGGAACGTGATCGGGCGTTGCAGGCAGTTGTTTCTTCCCTTGCCGAAAGTGATCCGGCAGCCGCTCTCGCGATGCTCGACACGTTGCCCAATACCACCGGTAACCGTCAGCCTTTCTACTGGCCGATTTTTTCCCGCTGGGCCACGGCTGATCCCGTGACTGCCGCGGCACGCGCCGTTGGGCTCCCGCCCGGTTCGGGTCATGACAATGCGATCCAGATCGTCGCTTCCACCTGGGGTGGGCAGGATCCGGAAGCGGCCTTCGCGTGGGCAGGTGCGTTGCCCCCCGGACAGGCGCACGACAACGCCGTTCAGACGATTCTCGCCAACTGGGCGGGGAAAGATCCGCAACATGCCGCGACCATCGCTTCCTCTTTGCCGCCGGGACCGATGCGCGATCGTGCGACTGCCAACATCGCGCGGCAGTGGGCGCAGAACGATCCGCACGCCGCGCTCA
>DASXDC010000085.1:0-15867 GCA_036490855.1 Chthoniobacterales bacterium | reverse complement strand
CTTCAACCTGCTCATGGGTAGATCACCTCGGCTTCGGGTCTAGTGCCAGCGACTAAGATCGCCCATTTCGGACTCGCTTTCGCTTCGCCTCCGTCCCAGAAGGACTTAGGCTCGCCACTGACACTAACTCGCAGACTCATTAAGCAAAAGGCACGCCATCACCGGATTGCTCCGGCTTTGACACCTTGTAAGCACATAATTTCAGGTACTATTTCACTCCGCTCACAGCGGTTCTTTTCACCTTTCCCTCGCGGTACTTGTTCACTATCGGTCGCCAATTAGTATTTAGACTTACGCCGTGGTCGGCGTGGATTCATACGAAGTTTCACGTGCATCGTATTACTCAGGAAATCCCTAGGCGTGCGCGGATTTTCGATTACGGGCCTGTCACCCTCTCTGGAGCGATTTTCCATTCGCTTCATCTAATCGTTGCACTACCACATCGGGCTCCTACAACCCCACCAGCAAGCTGGTGGTTTGGTCTCTTCCGCTTTCGCTCGCCACTACTGACGGAATCGCTTTCGCTTTCTTTTCCTCCGGTTACTGAGATGTTTCACTTCACCGGGTATCGCGCTGCTCATGCTATGTATTCACATGAGCGCGACTGAACATTACTTCAGTCAGGTTATCCCATTCGGAAATCCCCGGGTCAAAGCGTGTTTACCGCTCTCCGAGGCTTATCGCAGTTAGCCACGTCCTTCATCGCCTATTGGCACCAAGGCATCCATTATGTGCTCTTTGTAGCTTGATCAATCTGTTCCGGTCTTTCGACCAGAGATCTTTATGATAACTGAAACTCTCCGCCCCGATCCGAAGACCGGAGCTTCTTTAAGATTCAGACTCAGCTCTAAAAAGTTGTATTTACTACCCTGTATGTAGATTTCAAAGAACCAACGGTTGCTGCGCAGCTTCCGGGCGACAAAAAACTCAACTTCGGCGCCGACTTCGTGATTCACGTTTCCGTGTTTCGGAGGTCGGGACAAAATTGAGTTCCAATTTGCAGTCCCAAAAAGTGCGAGAACCAGCTTCGTCGATCTCTCGACCGGTGAAGCCCCGTTTCCAGCGGGATTGCGAAATTAGCCCAAGGTCCGTCATCGTCAAGCGAGGAAAGCACATTTTTGAAAAATTTCGGTGTTGGTATGAGACGCGGAGGTTAAAATTCGTGGGAAGTGCAGGCAGGGTTCGATCGAGCGCGACACCTCATTTTACCATGGCGCCCGTCGCGACAGCGCCTAGTTTGGCCGCATGATTCGCCTCAACGATCGTGCCCCTAATGAACTGCGTCCCGTTCGCTTCGAATGCGGTATTGCCCCGCACGCGAATGGTTCGGTGCTCATCTCGATGGGAAATACACGCGTTGTCTGCGGCGTCATGATCGAAGAAAATGTGCCGCGTTGGATGAAGGAACAGCGGGTCAGTGGAGGTTGGTTGACGGCCGAATATTCGATGCTGCCTTATTCGACGCTGACCAGAAAACCGCGCGATATTTCCAAAGGCCGACTCGACGGGCGGAGCAGCGAAATTCAGCGGCTCATCGGTCGCTCAATGCGTGCCGCGGTTGATCTGGAAAAACTCGGGCCGCGCACGATTTGGGTCGATTGCGATGTGCTCCAGGCCGATGGCGGCACACGCACCGCGGGGATCACGGGGGCGAGTCTCGCTGTGATGATGGCCTGCCGTCGCTTGGTGGAGGAAAAAAAAGTCGCGGAAATTCCGATCAAACAATTAGTCGCCGCCGTTAGTGTGGGCGTGAATGAAGGCGTGGCCCTGCTTGATCTCGACTACGAAGAAGACAAGTCCGTGACGGTCGATCTCAATCTCGTCGCGACGGAAGACGGCGCGCTCGTGGAAGTGCAAGGCGCGGGCGAGGAAGCCACTTTTTCACATGATCAGCTTCTCGAGATGTTGTCATTAGGTCAAAAAGGCGCCGCGGAATTGATTGCGGCGCAGCGCACGGTGCTCGAGCAATTGAGCATTCTTCCCGGTTAAAATATTTGCCGCGGTGCGCAGGATGCTCTACAGCCGGCTCGCGCGATGAAGAAAGCATTAGTCACCGGGATCACCGGCCAGGATGGCAGCTACCTGGCCGATCTTCTGCTCGAGAAAGGCTACGAAGTCCACGGCATCATCCGCCGCGCGAGCACCTTCAACACCTCGCGCATCGACCATCTCTACGCCGATCCGCACATCAACGGCGTGCGCCTTTTTTTGCACTACGGCGACCTGAGCGATTCGGTCAACCTTGTAAAATTGATCTACGAGCTGAAGCCGGATGAGATTTACCATCTCGCCGCACAGAGCCACGTGCGCGTCAGTTTCGAAATTCCCGAATACACTTCTGATGTCACCGGCTTGGGGACGATCCGGATCCTCGAAGCAATCCGCGAGACCGGAATTCGATCCCGTTTTTATCAAGCTTCGAGCAGCGAAATGTTTGGCAAAGTGCAGGAGATTCCGCAGACCGAAACGACGCCTTTTTGGCCGCGTAGTCCGTATGGCGTGGCCAAACTTTTCGCCTATTGGGCAACGGTGAACTACCGCGAAAGCTACGGTCTTTGCGCGAGCAACGGCATCCTCTTCAACCACGAAAGCCCGCGGCGCGGCGAGACCTTCGTCACCCGCAAAATCACCCGCGCAGTTGCGGCCATCAAGCACGGCTTGCAGAACGAACTCTTTCTCGGAAACCTCGATGCGAAACGCGACTGGGGTTACGCGCCGGAATATGTCGAAGGCATGTGGCGTATTTTGCAGCACGACAAAGGCGACGATTTCGTTCTCGCGACAAACGAGACGCACACGATCCGCGAATTTCTCGACATCGCTTTCGGTCGCGTCGATCTCGACTGGCGAGAATACGTGAAGCACGACGAGCGCTACGAGCGCCCGGCAGAGGTCGATCTGCTGATCGGTGACCCGGCGAAAGCGAAAAGAATCCTGGATTGGGAACCGAAAGTCCGCTTTAGCGAGCTCGTCGAGATCATGGTCGATGCCGACATGAAGTTGCTCTCGCGCCCCGGGGTGCAAAAGCATCTCGGTCAGCTGCCCTAAGGGCCGGGGCGATTCGCCGGCTAACGAATCTGCGTCGGAGCAAAATTGTGCGTCGAGATGAAGCGATCCGGCACCGGGCGCAGTCCTGGAACAAGCGTCTCGAGCGGTAAGTTCTCGATTCGCACCTGCGCGCCCCGGCCGACGATCTCGAAGAGTTCGATCACATCGCGCGATCGCATCCGGATACAACCGTAGCTCACCGGTAGCCCGATGTTCCGCTCCTCTGGAGTTCCATGAATGTAGATGTAGCGAGAATAGGCGCGCGCATTCTGCGCCTCGTCGCCACGCAGCCAGAGGATGCGGCTGACAATGATATCGCGGCCGGGCGCATCGGGCGGCACGATTTCACCCGTCGCCCGCCGATCCTTAAAAGCTGTACCGCTTGGGGCGCCCGCCCCGATCTTCTTTGCAATCTCGAGACGGCCGAGCGGCGTCCAACTGGTCGCAGGCAGATCGCCGAGTCCAAACTTTGAGGTCGAGACAGGATAGGTGGCGAGCGGGGCGCCGTTCTCCAGCAAAACCATTCTCTGCTCCGGGATGCTGACAATGAGCTGATGCCGACGATCGACGCTCGCGCAGGAAGCGCCTAACGAGAGGAGCGCGAGGGCGCCAAGAAGTCGACCGACTCGCCGCCAACTCATGCTCCGTTGAGTCGGAAAAATTCCTCCGCTGTCGCGCTCGTCACCCGTGCCAGTTCTTCAAGGCTGATCCCGCGCGCCTGGGCGATACTTTCCGCGACGAACCGGGTGTCAGCAGGCTCACACCGTTTCCCGCGATGCGGTTCGGGCGCGAGATAGGGGCAATCGGTCTCGACCATGAATTCGCCTAACGACAACCCCGCAGCCACCTCGCGCACCCGAGCGCCATTCTTGAACGTGACGACGCCGGTGAAGGAAACGAGATGGCCTAATGAAATTACTTCCTCGGCCTGTGCGCGCGTCCCGCCGAAACAATGAAAGACGCCGCTCACCTGCCGGCCGTATTCGCGCAAAATGGCGAGAGTATCATCCCAGGCGTCCCGCTGATGGATGACGACATTTAGCCCCAGCTCGACCGCCAGATCGAGTTGCTGCTGGAAGAGACTTGCCTGCTTGCTCTTGAGCGCGCCGTCGTGAAGGCCGCTCTCGATCTGGTCGTCCGTCTCCGCCTGGAGCGCATTTGAAATCACCTGTGTCTTACGTTCGCGCGCGACGGTCTCGCCTGGCAGATGATGATAATCCAATCCCGTCTCGCCAAGCGCAGCGACACGTGGACTTTTCGCAAGCTCGCGCAATGGCGTAATGACGTCGTCGCCCGCCTCCTCCGCGTTCGTCGGATGCACGCCGATGACGGCAAAGACGTTTGAATAATTCTCCGCCAGCTCGACCGCCCGCCGGCTGCTGCCTAACGAAGTCCCGATCGTGATGATGCGGGTGACGCCGCCTTCGTTCGCGCGGCGAATCACTTCTTCAAGGTCCGGAGTGAAATCGGGATAGTCGAGATGGGCGTGAGTATCAATTAGCATTTTCTTCCTTGGGAAAGCGCTCGTTCATCGGGTGGCGAGCTGCGAATAGCGCGGTTGACTTCGCAGCGCGGAAAGATCGGAATCCTTCTCCGGCGTGTCGCGCCAGAAGCGGCGGCCATGATGCAGAATAAAGTCGAGGAGGTCGAAAGCGAGTGCGTATTCCTCGAGCTGGTGACAGGGTACGCGACGTTGTGTTTCGAGAAGGGGTAATCGCACTCGATCAGAGGGAAAATGGGTGTTGCAGGAATTCGTACGGAGTGTGAGCGCACTCGAATTCAATCTTCGCCTCCTGAATTCTCCGCGTAGCGGAGAGGGTCCGGACGCAGGTCCCCGGGATCGCGCTGCAGCTCACCATTCAATCACCGAGCCGGCCCAGGTAAGGCCGCCGCCGAAGACGATCATGAGGACGTAATCGCCGGCTTTGATCCGGCCGCTGCGGTTTGCCTCATCGAGCGCGATCGCGACCGCGGCGGCGGAGGTGTTGCCGTAGCGATCAAGATTCACGAAGACTTTTTCCACCGGCATCTTAAGTCGATCGGCGATCGCTTCGATGATGCGGACGTTGGCCTGGTGGGGGATGACGCAGGCGATGTCGTCGATCGTTAGGCCAGCTTTCTCCAGTGCCTTGCGAGCGGCGTCGACCATCGCGGTCACCGCCTGTTTATAAACTTCCTTCCCCGACATCTTAATCGTCTGCAGGTGGTGATCGACGTTCTCGCGCACGATCGGATGACGGGAGCCGCCGCCCGGCATCCAGAGGATATCGGCGAAATTTCCATCGCTCGCGATGTGGGTGCTGATGAGTCCGTGAGTGCCGCCGTCGCGATGGCGCAGGATGGCCGCGCCGGCGCCGTCGCCGAAGAGGACGCAGGTGTTGCGCTCGGTCCAATCGGTGATGGTGCTGAGCTTTTCTGCACCGATCACGAGAACGGTGTCGTAGGTGTGGCAGGTGATGAATTGCTGCGCGATCTCAATCGCGAAGAGGAAGCCGGCGCAGGCGGCGGAGATATCGAGACAGGCGGCGCGTTTGGCGCCGATTTTGGTTTGAATGAAGCAGGCGGTGGCCGGGAAAACCATGTCGGGCGTGGCGGTGGCGACGAGAATGAGGTCAATCTCCTCCGCGGCAATTCCGGCCTGCTCAATCGCGGCGAGCGCGGCCTTGGCTCCCATGTCGCTGGTGTATTCGTCGTCAGCCGCGATCCGCCGCTCCTTGATCCCGGTGCGGCTGGTAATCCACTCGTCATCCGTCTCGACCAGTCGGGAAAGATCGTCGTTCGTTAGGCGACGCTCTGGCACGTAACTGCCGGTGCCGATGATCGAGACCGTACGTTGCGGCTTAGCGGCCTGCGGGCTCGAGCGTGGCTTGCGTTTCATTATAATGGCTGACTTCCTCGATGATATGCGGGTTGACCTGCTGTTCAATCGACTCTGCAGCCACGCGCAGCGCATTTTTGATCGCGAGCGGTGTGCTGGCGCCGTGCGCGATGATGCAGATGCCGTTCACGCCTAACAATGGCATGCCGCCATATTCCTCGTAGTTCGTCTTCTTCTTGATCGCCCGAAACGCCTCCTGGGCGAGAAAGGCGCCCGCCATCCGGAGCTTGTTTTTCGTCAACTCATGCTTCAGCCATCTCATGATCGCGCCCGCGACCGACTCGCAGCTTTTCAAAATCACGTTGCCGACGAATCCGTCGCAGACCACCACTTCGACGGGGTCGCCGAAGAGGTCGTGGCCTTCGATATTGCCACGGAAATTGAGCGTGCTGCGTTTCAACATCTTGAAGACTTCCTTTGTCAGGTCGCTCCCTTTTACGTCCTCGTCGCCGATCGACATCAGGCCTACGGAGGGATTTTTGTAGCCGAGAACGTGCCGGGAATAAACCGAGCCCATAATGGCGTATTGCATGAGGTGTTCGGCGCGCGCGTCGCTGTTCGCGCCGGCATCGATCAGGCAGAAAATGTTCGTCTCCGAAGGCATGATGGCGGCGATGCCGGGGCGATCGATTCCGGGCAGCGTCCGAAGTTTGATCGTCGTCGCAGCCACCGCCGCGCCAGTGTGCCCGGCGCTGACGATCGCGCCGGCTTCTCCTTTTTTCACCAGATCAACCGCGCGACTGACGGAGGAATCTTTTTTGTGCCGAACGGAATCGACCGCGCCATCAGTCATCGCGACGACCTGGGTGGAGTGGGAAATTTCGATCCGCCGATCGTTGCAGCCGTGTTTCTTCAATTCCGCTTCGATCTGCGCGGTATCGCCCACGAGAAAAAGCTTCTCGATCTTCGGATATTCGCGCAGGGCGAGGACGGCGCCGCCTACGAGATTTGGCGGCCCGAAATCGCCGCCCATCGCGTCCAGAGCGATTTTCATTGAGGGAGCAATCTGCGAGTTCCGGCGGGTGAATGCAAAACCAAAATGGAGACCGTGGCGAGGAACGGGAAATCGAGAGTCGAGAATCGGGATCAGTCGTCCCCCGAATCCCGTCTCACGAGCGCCGGATCACGCGCCTTCGATCGTCAGGACTTGGCGGCCCTTGTAATATCCGCAGGAAGGGCAGGCGATGTGTGATTTCACCGTGCTGCCGCATTGCGGGCATTTACTGAGCTGCGGCGCCTGCCTGCGATGCGACGCCTTGCGTGTGCGCAGGCGCATCTTCGAGGTTTTGCGTTTTGGGACTCCCATAAGAGCGGATCAGGAAAGCAGGATTTTGGGAAAAAACAAATCGACTGCGCCAGAAATCGTTAATCGCTGATCGGGAAGCGAAGAGCGCGAATGCCGACAAACACTGCCAGTTTATGAATCGCGGATCTTGAGTTTATCAAGTGCGCTCCAATCGGGGGGCCGCGCCTCGAGGACCGCATTTTCCTCTGTATTCACGAGCGTCTCCGGCACTGGGCAGACGCGCCCGCCTTCGCGATCGCAATGTGGGTAAGCCGGGAGATTGAGCAGAATATCCTCGCGCATGAAAGGCGTCAGATCGATTTCCTCCGGCCCGCTCAACTCGGTGTGGACGGTGAAATCGGGCACAGTGATCTCGAAAGGAAACCATTCCAGACAGCGAACGCAGCGCAACTCGACGGGTTGGGTCAGCTCGCCATTCGCCCAGAGCGCTCCATCCCAGACGCCGGCGTCGAGATGATAACGCAACGCGCCCGCGCATTTCACTTCCGCCGGATTGAGCTGCGGGATCGGACAATCCTCTTCCCCCTCGAGGTGCAGGCCCTCGGGCGGGATTTGTCGTAGATGAATTTTCACGCGCGCATCCTTTCAACGCTCAACTTTTCCCTAAAACGTTCCACCACGCAGGTCGGCACAAAACTGCTCACATCACCGCCCAGTCGCGCGATCTCCTTCACGATGCGCGAGCTGAGATAAGTGTATTCTTCCTTCGGCATAAGGAAGATCGTTTCGACGGTCGCTTCCAGTTTGCGATTCATCAGCGCCATCTGAAATTCAAACTCGAAATCCGAAACGGCGCGCAAGCCACGCACAATCGCCTGGGCCCGCTGCTCGACCGCGAAATCGACCAGCAACCCATCGAGCGGCGCAACCTTTACTCCCTTGAGCGACGAGGTGACTTCAGTGAGAAAGGCGAGCCGCTCTGCGAGGGTGAAAAACGGCATCTTCTGGTCGTTGAAAGCCACCGCCACGACTACTTCGTCAAAGAGCTTCCCGGCGCGTTCGATCACGTCGAGGTGGCCGTTGGTCACGGGATCGAAGCTGCCGGGATAAATCGCGCGTCGCATGGGCGGGAAATTCGCAGAGGAACGGTGGCTTGGAAAGAGCGCGATTCGCGGAAGAGATCGGAGGCCGGCCGTTGTCCCGCAGGCCAGCCCGTTGCAACGAACCCGTTGCTCTCCGGGCCTACCGCTCCACAGTAGCGGCAGGCGAATGAGCGAGACCCCTTACCGATCGATCGCGGTGGCGGCGGCGTTTTCACCGCGATTCCATCAAGTTCTGGCGGAGGCCAATCGCGTCCGGCTGCGCTTCGGGGCGTCGTTAGGCATGATTTACGTCGGAAAAAAAACCGTCGCGACGACGCAGCGATTTGCCGCCGCCATCGCCCAACTGAGGTTGCCGTCCGACTCCGTCGTGCATTACGAGGAAGGCGATCCCGGCGCTTCGATTCTGGCCGCGGCATGCAAGATGAAGGTCGACCTCATCGTCGCCGGCGCCCTCGAGAAGGAAGCGGTCCATCGCCAGTTTCTCGGAAACGTCGCCCGCCGCCTGGTGCGCGAGGCCTGCTGCTCGGTCATGCTTTTCACTCAGCCGGAATTGGAGCCGCGGCCGCTCCGTCACATTGTTTTTCTGGCGGAATATTCCGCCCATGCCCAAGGCGCGCTCCGCCGAACGATTCGTCTCGCGGAACAGGAGAAAACCGAGCGCCTTTATGTGATTCGCAACTACACCAGCTTCGACAAAGCCCGGGCGGCGCGCCGGAGCAAGACGAGCAGGATGTCGACGGACCGCACCCTGGAGGAAGAGGAGTTGGCGTTGCAGGAATTCATCCTCGCGGCTGGCCCAACGCCGGTTCCGATTGAAGCACGCTGCATCCGCGGTAACACGGGCTTTGCAGCCTCTAATTTCGTGCAATCGGTCGAGGCTGATCTGCTCGTCGTGCCGTGGGAGATAAAATCTTCCCCGGAACCAACGCTGCCGAGCCAGGCCGACTGGGTGACGGACGTCATTCCGTGCAATCTCTGGATCGTTAGGGAACGTTAGGCCAAAAAACTTCTGCGCTTCTGTTCAGGCGCTGCTCGCGGCGTCAAGCTCGACCACGCCTAACGAAAATAATTGCGCTGCTTCTCCGAGATCGGCCGCTCCAGCCGCTCCAACACCATCAGCATGTCTTCCCACACCTTGCGCTTCTCGATGTTGCTCTGGTTCCGCAACAGATAGGAGGGATGAAACGTGATCATGAGCGGGATCTCACCATACGTCTGCCATCGTCCGCGCACTTTGCTCATCGTCTCGCGCCGGCCTAACAATCCCTCGACCGCCGTCGCTCCGAGCGCCACCAGCACCTTCGGGGCGATAATTTCGATCTGCTCCGTCAGGTAGGGTAGGCAGGTTTTCATCTCGTTAGGCGTGGGCGGGCGATTGCCCGGCGCGCCGGGTGGCATGGCGGGGCGGCATTTCAAAATGTTCGCGATGTAAATCTCTTCCCGGCTGAAACCCATCGCGGCGATGATCTTCGTCAGGAGCTGTCCGGCGCGGCCGACAAACGGTTCGCCCTGCCGGTCTTCGTCAGCGCCCGGTGCTTCGCCGATAAACATCAGCTCTGCCTCCGGGTTGCCAACGCCGAAGACTGTTTGGGTGCGCGAAGCAGCGAGCTTCTGGCACTGCCGGCAGACCGCCACTCGTTCGGCCAGTGAGCGGAGCCGAGCTCCTTTTTCCCCGCTGGCTGATTCGTTAGGCGAAGGAGGGACGATCTGCAGCCGCTGAAGCGCGAGACGGCTGGCGCGCGGCGGATCGTCATTCTCGCGTTGCAGACGCACGAGCGCTCCGAGAGTGACTTCGAGCGCCTGGAAAAACTCGTTCATGCCGGAAAGGCATTCTTGAAGGTTTTGCCTGCGGCAGCAATCCCTTTGATGGTGCGGTGATGAGCAGCCGCCTTGATCAATTCGATTTTTCTCTGCCCGGGAAATTGATCGCTCAGCGTCCCACTGCGCTTCGGGAAAACGCGCGCATGATGGTTTTGGAGCCCGCGACGGAAAAAATCGCGCACCGGCGCTTTGCGGAGCTGCCGGAATTCGTTAGGCCGAACGACCTGCTGGTTCTTAATGATGCTCGCGTTCAACCGGCGCGGCGTTTTTCCGACGACCACGCGATCGAGTTTCTTTTCCTCGAGCGGATGGATGAGGTGCGCTGGCGTTGTCTGGTCAAGCCCGGGCGCAAAATGCGTGTAGGAGCGCGGAGCCGCCTCGATGGGGTGGAACTGACGGTGGAAGCGATCGAGGCGGAGGGAGAGCGACTCGTTAGGCTGGAACGTCCGCTCGATCCCTATCAGGGCGGCGAAATTCCACTCCCGCCTTACATCGTCCGGGCGGTCGACGCGGAAGACGAGGTTCGTTATCAAACGGTCTTTGCCAAGGCGCCCGGCGCGGTTGCGGCGCCGACTGCGGGACTGCATTTCACGTCCGAGATTTTGGCGCGACTGCCGCACACCTTCGTCACCCTTCACGTCGGCCCGGGCACATTTCGCCCGGTGCAGAGCGCGACGATCGCGGAGCATCGAATGCATTCCGAACGTTTCACGATCACCGCGGAAGCGGCGGAGGCGATCAACGCGGCGGGAAATTTGTTGGCGATTGGAACGACCTCGGTGCGCGTCCTGGAGGCGGCGGAGAAGCGTGGGGGCCGCTTCGTGGCGCAGGAGGGTGCGACCGATATTTTCATTTATCCGCCCTATCGGTTTCGGGCGGTCGATCGGCTGTTAACGAATTTTCATCTCCCGCGCTCGACGCTGCTCATGCTGGTAGCGGCGTTCGCCGGTCGTGAATTTATCCTGCGCGCCTACGAAGAAGCGGTCCGGGAAGGCTATCGCTTTTACAGCTACGGAGATTGCATGCTCATCCTGTAGAGACTTCGCCCGCAGAATCTCTCGTGTTACTCTCGCGCATGTCCGACGCCAAAACCGCCGCGCCCCAGGGTGAACTGGTCATTCGCACGATCGCGATGCCCGCCGATACGAATCCGAGCGGTGATATTTTCGGCGGCTGGATCATGTCGCAGATGGATTTGGGAAGCGGCATCCTCGCTTCCAAAACCGCTCGTTCTCGCGTCGTGACGGTGGCGGTGGATGGAATGTCGTTCCTGCAACCGGTGCGGGTCGGGGACACGATCGGCTGCTATGCGCGGGTCGAAAGCATCGGGCGCACTTCGATGAAGATTCCGGTCGAAGTCTGGGCGCAGCGTTATCGGCGGCAGGAGCAACTACTCGTGACCCGCGCCGTTTTCACCTATGTGGCGGTGGACAGCGCGGGGAAACCGATCCCGGTCCGGCCGGTTGAGGACTCGTTAGGCGAACGTTAGGCGAACTCAGAGGCTGCCGCCGTCGGTGACCGATTCCGGCCCCGAGACGCTCGTCGTTTCGGCTGGCTCGCTCGGCGGCAGGAAGGGAATTTTCGCTTTTTTGAAGCTGAGCCGTCTTTGTTGCTTCAACCGGCCGAGGCTCGATTTGCGTACATAGTGCTCATAGGCCCGCTCCCGGCGCCCTTGCGCGGTGAGCATTGAGCAACTGGAAAAAAGCGTGGCGGCGAGGAGAAACAGCGCTATGGCGTGAATGGATTTTTTCATGAGTCAGTTTTTTGCGAGAACGTTTTCGGATTCGCGGATTTCGAGGGAAAAAAGTCCGCTCCGCACCATCTGATCGACCGTCTGGTAAATCTTCAGATCGCAGAAGGCGGTGCGGCTATGCAACTCGGCGAGGGTCAGCTCTTCGTTATATGCGAGCTGCCAGATTTCCTCCGCCACCGAGCGCAGCTCTTCCAACTCCGGATTGTTCCAGGCGAAGTTAAGCTTCTGCCGTTTCAGGCGCGCCTCCGGATTATCCATCCGCTTGCGCAGATCATCGAACTGGTCGCGCATTCGGACGGCGTCGAGCAGAATCTCGTCGGCATTTCCCGACATCGCGCTTTCTTCGCCCCAATCAGCGCGCACCTGAGTTTCATTCGAAAAGGCAAAGGTGCCGGCGCGATGTTCGTGGAGGAAAAGCTGCCAGAAAGCCTCCTTGCCGCCGAGATGACGGAAGCGGCCCCAGCGCGGCACGCCTGTCTCGAAATAGAAGGTCGAAATCGTGTCGCCCTCTTCGTCGCCCACCGTCAGAAGCCCGGTCTGGCGCGATTGAATGATCGTCTGGTAGATCGTGACGACGTCGAAATTGGCCAGGCTGCCCGTCAGCTCAAGGGAATTGTGCGCCGACACAACCAGCTCGCGAGTTTGGAAGAGGCGCTTGGCCAGTTTCTCCGAGAGGAAAAGAAAGAAACTTGGGACGCGTTTGATCAGTTCGGGAAAATCGCCCCGCTGAAAACATTGCACGCTGAGCGGAGCGCAGGCCCGCGCCCCGTGATCGCGGAGGATCTCGGTCAGCGCGCTGGTTTCGCCAAAGATCTCACCGCGAGAAAGAACGGTCGTCGGCGAGCCGGGACGGGAGTTCGGCGCGATCAGCTCGACGGCTCCGCGATTGATGATGAAGAGCTCGTCTCCTTCCTTTCCGGCTTGGTAGACGATTTCGTTTTCTGCGAAATGCCGAACGCGGGAAAGTCTGCCGATTGCCTTCAGCTCCACGAGCTGCAACGAGCGGCAAAAGGCAAAGAAATCGCGCTGGAGCATCCTATTGGGAAAGCAAGAGTCGTGCGGGAGAAGGCGCTGAGCGGACATTTTGTTCCCGGCGCACTTTCCAAGCTCCCATTCGCCGGTAATTCTTCAGCCATGCCCGGGCTCGCCTATCTCTTCGAGCGCTTTCCGTCGTTTACCCAAACCTTCTGCTACCGCGAGATCAGGGAATTGCGCCGCCAGGAGGTCGCGCCGGCGATTTTCGCGGTGCGACGTCCGACAGATGAGCCGGCCGAGGATTGGGATCCGGCGATTGTAGGCGAGGTCGAATACCTTCCCGGCGACGAGCAATTGGTGAAGGAAGTCGACCGGGCGCTGCGCAAAGGAAAACTCCCGAGCCGAGCCGCAGAGGAAATCGTCGCGTGGGGTCGGAAGACGGACTTCCTGCGGCTCTATCAGGCGGCCTGGCTCGGTTCGAAACTCGAGGCGCAGGGGGTGCGGCATCTCCACGCGCACTTCGCCGGATTGGCGGCGCGTACTGCCTTCTGGACTGAACGGTTTTTTGGGATTGGATTCAGCTTCACGGCGCACGCGAACGATATTTTCGCGCCGAAACCATTCGAGATTTCGTTAGGCGAGCTGGTTCATGCGGCGCGCGCAATCGTGACGGTAAGCGACTTCGGGGTCGAATTTCTGCGTGAGAAATTCCCGGAAGCGACGGCCAAAATTCACCGGGTCTATAACGGGATCGAGATCGATCGCTTCGAAGTGGCTGACCTGGCCGCCATACCCGCGGCGATCATTTCCATCGGGCGCTTGATCGAAAAAAAGGGATTCGCCGATCTCATCGAAGCCTGCCGGATTCTGCGTGAGCGCGAAATCGACTTTCGCTGTGAAATCATTGGCGAGGGTCCGCTGGAAACCGCACTGCGGAGCCAGATCGTTTCCTCTCGCCTAACGAATGAGGTTGCGCTCTCCGGTCCGTTGCCGCAATCAGAGGTGATTCGGCGCCTCGCTCGCAGCACGGTTTTTGCCTTGCCTTGCGTGAGGGAAGCGGGCGGCGGAATGGACAATCTCCCGACTGTTCTGATGGAAGCGATGGCAGCTGGTTTACCGGTCGTTTCAACTCCGCTGGCGGGCGTACCGGAGTTAGTGGAGCAAGGTACGACTGGATTTTTTGTCCCCGAACATCAGCCGACGGCGTTGGCCGGCGCGCTGGAGCGACTCTTGGTCGATCGCTCCCTCGCATTCTCGTTAGGCACAACCGGTCGCAAGCACGCGGCCGCACGCTTCGTGATCGAGAAGAATGTTGCCGCCTTACGCGAGCTTTTCCGCTCCTTCCAACCCGACGCGACCTGACTCCGCTCTTGCCGCCGCGCGCCTGGCGGATCAGAGTTTGTCCGTGAAAACGACTCTTCTCCTGCGCCGGCTCGGGTTGCTTTTCCTCCTCCTTGCATCGGCCTCGATCGCCCGTGCGGATCATCCCCCGAAGTGGGTCGAGACGTACAACCGACTGCTTTCCAAATACGTCTCGACTAGCGGTGTGAGGTATGGAGCGTGGAAAAGTGATCCGGCAGATATGAAGGCGATCGACGAAGTGGTCGATGGAATCGCCGCACAGAAAATTTCTGGTCTGAGCAAAAAGGAGCAGCTGGCCTTTTACCTCAACGCCTACAACGGATGGATCCTGAATGAAGCGCTCGGCAAATACCCGACGCGGAGCGTGAAGGATCTGCTTTTTACCTTCTTCACCAGTCCGCGGATCACGGTCGGGGCCGAAAAAATGAGTTTCAATCACCTCGAAAAGGACATCATCCGGCCAAAGTTTGGCGAACCGCGGGTTCACTTCGCGCTCAATTGCGCGAGCCGCAGTTGCCCGCCGCTCAGCCAGGAGGCGTTCACTGCCGGGTGGCTCGACGCTCAACTCGAGAAGCTCGCGGTCGCTTTCGTGAACTCGCCGAAGGGCGTGAACTATATGCCTCAGAAAAAAACCGCCGCCCTTTCCGCGATCTTCAATTGGTACAAGGACGACTTCCACTCCGTCGGCGGTCCGCTCGCTTTCATCAATCAACGGCGCAATCCGCCCTTGCCTAACGACGTCGAAATCACCTACCAGGATTATGACTGGTCCCTGAACGAGGTGAAATGAGCGGCCGATTTGCGGCCCGCCCCGATTGCAATCGATGGGCCTCGCTTCTCGTCGCCCGGCTTTCGGACAAAATGTTCCCGCTTCTTCCCGATCCGAAGTTTCGATGCATTGTTAGGCGAACTCCTGCGTAAGGTCGGCGGGCTGTCGTTAGTCAACGACGATTCCGCGACGCCGCCCGTTCATTTGCTCGGCGTCCTTTGCAGCCCCCCGTCTGGCAGGAAAGGGGTCTCTACAGTCTCGCCCGCTGGATGACTCGCGAAATGCGCCAGCCGAGATTCTGCGATCGCTCCTCCGCAGGCCGGTCCACACCTGGGGCGTTAGGATGCACAACTTCATGGGTGCGCTCGGCGCGAGAGGAAGGTGTTCCCTAAATTTTTCGTAGTTCGCTGCAACCGGATAAAGGCTTGACTGGGCCTCCGATTCCCACTGCTATGGGAACATGAGACCGAGAAGCGCAGCCTGTTCACTCCTGAGCGCGGCAGCTGTCGCGCTAACCTTGTTGGTCAGTCCGGGTCTCGCGGCAGGCGGCGACCTTTTTTCTACGAATACCGTGACCGGAAACGTGGTGCAGTACGCACCGAACGGAATCCACCGCATACCATTCACTTCGGCTTATGGCTTAACCTTTGACGCTGCCGGGAATCTGTATGTAACCGACTACGGCGCGAGCGTCATTTACGAGGTCGGTCCAAACGGCAAAAGAAAAGTCATCGCTTCGGGAAAATTGATCAACAACCCGGCGGCGCTGGCCTTTGATCGTTCGAACAATCTTTTCGTCATTCACGACGGCTCGCATCCCGGGATCGCAAAGATTACACCCGACGGCACCATTAGCAGTTTCGCCGAAGCTCTTGCGGGTAGCGGGCTCGCCTTCGATTCGGCTGGCAATCT
>DASXDC010000084.1:0-3388 GCA_036490855.1 Chthoniobacterales bacterium | reverse complement strand
AGGGTCAAAAGCCGCAATGAAAGTCGGCCCTGTGTCGCAACAAGGAGCGCGCCGAGCGCAAAGGGCAGTGCAAAGACGGTGTGGGAAAAACGGATGAGGCGAAGGAAGCGCGCAGGTGCGCTTTCGTTAGGCAGCGGGTTGACAATCATGCGAGGAGGGTTTCGAGTTGCTGCCGCGCTGAGTGCAGGATCGGCGTCCCGTGCGCAAAGAACAGACGCTGGAAAGGCCAGTCGAGTAAGCGCGCGAGCGAGCGCCGCATCTGTTTTTGGTCGGAGCAATATTTGGCCGGAAGAAAGGTGAATCCGTAGGGCTCGAAGTTAATCAGGGCATCGCCGACCACCATCGTTCCGCCGTCGTCAACGAAATGAAAGACGGTTTCTCCGGTGGCGGCTCCCTCGATCGCGATTGCCGTGATGCCTCGGCCTAACGAATCGCAGTCGGAATTCGTCCCGATGTTCTCCCGCTGGAATTCGCGGCTGACCGATTCCGCTGCAAAAATCGTTACCTCAAACCGGCGAGCGAAATCCGCGGCAGCCCTGCAGTGATTTAGGTTTGTGATAAAAATTCCCGCGACGCTTCCCATCGCGGCCAGCTCTTTCAGCTGACCGGCCGCGAGCGGGATCGGATCGATCAGAAAAAGCCCGGCGCTGGTTTTCACCGCCGTGGAGAAGAGGTCCGACCTCACCGCGGGGTCATACGCCTGCCAAAGCCAGACCGACTTCGCTGGTTGGAGGAGCTCAGAGGCCTTGGGCATGAGGATTTCGTGGGAAGGCCGGGTGGCGTGGCACCGTAGCTGCTACACACAATGCAATTACTAGAAAAACTATATGATGACCTTCTCCTATCAAGCTCGGGATGGCGCCGGAAATATCGTAAATGGTATTCAGGACGCGATCAACGAGGACAACGCTGTCACCAGCCTCATGAGCCGCGGGCTCATGGTGCTTTCACTCCAGCAAAAGGCCGCTGCTACCCGCGCCAAAAACAAAGTCTGGACGGTTAAGGAAACCGACCTCGTCCTTTTCACACGCCAGCTCGCGACCATGATCGAGGCTGGCATTTCGCTCGTCCAGGCGCTGACCGCTCTCTACGAGCAGTGCGACGCGAAACGCCAAAAAAATCTCCGCAGCGTCATCAGTGACGTGACCGCGCGCGTTCAGGGCGGCGAGACGTTCAACGAATCGATCGCAAAGCATCCGCGCGTCTTCAATCGCCTTTACGTCAGCATGGTGAAAGCGGGCGAAGCCGGCGGTCTGCTCTCCGAAATTCTCGATCGGCTGGCCGGCTTCCTCGAAGCTAGCGCGCGCCTGCGGAAGAAAATCAAATCGGCTATGACTTATCCGGTCATCGTCATTTGCATCGCGTTCCTGATTACGACTTTCCTCATTGTCCGCGTCGTCCCGGTCTTCGGCGAAATCTTCAAGGATTTTGGCGCCAAGCTTCCGGCTCCAACTCAATTCCTCATCGACTTGAGCGACTTCATTCGCGCGAAATGGTACTTCATGATCCTGGGAATCGGCGGCACGATCTTCGGCATCCGGGCTTTCCTGCGCTCGGACCGCGGCCGTCAATTGAGTGATCGCTGGAAGCTGAAGCTGCCTGTCTTCGGCCCGCTCATTCACAAGATCTGCATGTCGCGCTTCGCCCGTACTTTTGCGCAGCTCATCCGGAGCGGCGTGCCGATCCTCGAAGTGCTCGACATTGTCGGTGGCTCTTCCGGAAACCACGTCGTGGAAGAGAGCGTCAAAGGTGTGAGCGGCGATGTGGAGAAGGGCGACAACCTCTCGGTTGCGCTCTCGAAGAAGAAAATCTTCCCGCCGATGATGCTGCGGATGGTGGCCGCCGGTGAATCGACCGGCCGCATCGATACCATGCTGGAGAAAATGGCGGACTTCTGGGACGAAGAAATCGAAGCGCTCCTCGATGCCATGACCTCGCTCATCGAGCCGCTTTTAATCGTTTTTCTCGGCGTGATCGTAGGTGGCATCGTGATCGCGATGTTCCTGCCGATCTTCAAGCTGAACGAAGTAGTTTCGCAGAGCAAAAGCTAGGGAGAAGCTGCTCCACGGAAAGGAAGGGCGGGCCGCGAGGTCCGCCCTTTCTATTTGGGGCGGGTTCGACAGGCGCGGCCGATTCGGGTCGTTAGGGGCCAACTCACGAGACGCGGCTCTTTCGGATCACCGGGCCAGGCGCGGGCAAAATCCTTCGCGATCAGATCGACTGGATCAGTTCCTTTTGCCGCTCGATAGCGATGAGTGGCCGACCAAGTGCGCAGATAGCCGAGGAGGTGCTCCAGCGTCCAATGGACTTCGATTTGGAAGGGCGGAGCAACGATTTCCTTAAACGGAAACGGCAGTTCGAGGTAAGGCCGACCGACCATTTTCCGCTCTGGAGGCCAATAGGCCCCGACGACATCATCGTGAAAGTGTCGCAGCACTTTCTCCACCTCGGGCGCGAGGCGGAGATAATTGTAAGCCCAGATCGCCAGCACGCCGCCCGGTTTGAGAAGGCGACGCGCTTCCGCATAAAAACGCTCGAGATTGAACCAATGCAGCGCCTGCGCCACAGTTATCGCGTCGACTGAATCTGTCGCCAGCTCCGTCGCTTCCGCCGGTGCGACACGGTATTCCACCCGTTCGTTAGGCTGGGCATTTTCGATTTGCGACGCGCTCGCATCAACCGCCGTGACTCTTTGGAAAAATTCCGCGAACGCGATCGCCGCCTGGCCGTTGCCCGTCGCGCAATCGAGCGCCTGCCGGTCGTTAGGCGCGTGCGCCGCGATGAATGCAAAGAGCGCCCGCGGATATTGCGGGCGAAATTTCGCGTAATCGCTCGCCTGTCGCGAAAAGTGATCCTTAAAGCTCATTCTTCCGCCGCAGCCTGCGCCGCCACGTTTTCCACCCGGGCGTACATCTCGAAATAAATTCGCTCAATCGCGCTCGCGGGATCTTCGAGCATCATGCTTTCCTTGATCTTGCTCGCGTAGATCGGGAAGGAAAATGGCGAGACGACCGGCAGCTCGCGCAGTTTCCAATCCAATCTCTGCACTTCGTCGAGGAATGCATAGGCCATTTCCGCATCGAGAAAGGTGTGCATCGCCTGACGATAAGCTTCCTGGAGGAGCGGATGATCCGGTTCGTGCCGCTCCAGAACGCGAAAGAGCACCTCGGAACTCCAGGTGAGCTGGCGCGGCTTCCGCTCGCGGCCGGGTAGATTCCGCGGCACCATCAGACCGGTCTGCGCCACCCCGCGGAATTGCCATTTCACTAACTCCGATCCGCGCAGCGCCGCCTCCAAATTTTCCTCCGCCTCCGGGCGCCGAAAGCAGCTTTTCCATTGCGTCAGCGGCAATTCCTGAAAACGCCGCAGCGTGAGCAGAAATCCGTAG
>DASXDC010000083.1:0-10474 GCA_036490855.1 Chthoniobacterales bacterium | reverse complement strand
TCTACCAAAAACCCCATTGTCTTGTCGCCATGATCCAGAGGCCGAGTGCGAAGTTCGTTAGGCCATGCGCGGTGGCGCAGGAGGTGAGCGTCCTGGTTCGGTAGGCGACGAGATTGTAAAGTGCGCCCGTGATGAGGGCGGCCGGCCAATCGGCCATTCGATGCGAGAGGGCGAAGGCGCAACTGACAACCACAAAGGAAAGGTAGGAGAACGTCCCGAAGGGGATGGAGTCGAATTTTTCCGAGATCAGGTAGCGGAGAAGAAAAGCGCGCCAGAAAATTTCCTCCACCAGCGGAACGATGATGACGAGGCGAACGAAGCGGCCCGCTATGCTGATCCAATAAAGAACGGCGCTCCCGGAAAGTGTTTCGGGATTGAACCCAGAGGTGCGAGGCGGGAAATGCAGGAATTGTTGCGGCGCAATCCAAAGCACGAAAACAAAAAGCGCAATCGCGCTGACGAAACCGGGCCTGCGCAGACGATTGAAGTGATAATCCGGCCAAAAAAAATCAGGATCCCCGCGCAAAAAAAAGTCTGGAGTGGGTAAATCCAAAATTCCGGGGCCGACAGCCACAGGGAAGGGCCCGGTCGCTTCAAGACGCTGCTCAGGCCGAGCAGGAGAACGAAAACCAGCATTGGCAGGACGTGGGCCCAGAGCCTCTTTTCATGCGACGGGTCGTCCGTTCGGAAGTCGGTCATCGGCGAAAGATAGGCGGTCATTTCGGGAAGTGACGAACGAAGAATGGGCCAGCCCAGGAAGCGGAACGAGCGGCCCGGTCCTTTACAATCCGCCGCGATCGCGCTAGGTATTCGGCCCCTTTTCCCAAGCAGAAAGGCACTTTATGAACATCATCGATACCCTCGCCAAGGAGCAGCAAAAGACCGACGTCACGAAATTCAAAGTCGGCGATGGCGTGCGCGTCCATACTCGCGTGCGGGAAGGTGACAAAGAGCGGATTCAGATTTTCTCCGGCATCGTGATCGGCCGCAAGGGGACCGGGCTAAACCAGACCTTCACCGTTCGCCGCATCTCCTACGGCGAAGGTGTCGAGCGAGTGTTCCCGGTCCACTCGCCGCGGATCGCGAAAGTGGAAGTGGAAAAGCAGGGCAAAGCCCGCCGTTCAAAGCTGAATTACCTGCGTACCCGCAAGGGCAAGGAAGCGACCGCGGTCCGCGAGTAGGCTTCCTTCGCAGCTCACCATCCGGAAGACCGGGTGCCCTCTTCGGAAGAAGGCCAGAGCTCCGGAAAAATCTGCGCGCAATCTGTGCATTCTGCGGATAGAATTCGCGGCAGATGCGCTGCGGTTTTCGGCACGAGAAAAAATTACGGGCGTCGTTAGGCATCCTGCGCATTGCCGGGATCGATGAGGCGGGGCGGGGCGCGCTTGCCGGGCCGGTGGTGGCGGCGGCCGCGATTTTGCCGGAACGTTTCCGGCATCGCAAGCTGACGGACTCGAAACAACTTGCACCCGATCTGCGGAAGAAGATTTACCGTTACCTAACGAATCATTCGGAGATCGTCTGGGCGGTCGGCGTCGTCGATTCGCTCGAGATCGACCGGATCAATATCCTGCGCGCTTCACACCAGGCGATGCGCCTCGCCGTCGCCGGCCTGACGATTTCACCCGACCATGTCCTGATCGATGGCCTGCCGGTCTTTCCTTTTCCTCTCCCGCAGACCGCGATCATCGATGGCGATTGCCTTAGCCTCAGCATCGCGGCCGCGAGCGTGATCGCGAAGGTGACGCGCGACAGTTTGATGCGTGAATTCTGCGCGCGCTTCCCGCATTATTGCTTCAGCCAACACAAGGGCTACGGCACCGAACTACATCTCCAAAAACTCCATGAACACGGTCCTTGCCCGATTCACCGCCGGTCCTTTGAGCCGGTGGCGCAACCACTTTTTGCCTTCTAGCCGAGCGCATCTGCGGCTCGGGATGCGGGGCGAAAAACTCGCGGCGCGCTATCTGCGCCGGCAGGGCTTTAAGGTTTTGTATCGTAATTTCCGTGGCCGCCAGGGCGGTGAAATCGATCTCATCTGCCGTGACCGCGATACACTTGTTTTTGTGGAGGTAAAAACGCGGACGCGGGAGGATTTCGGCCGGCCATTGGAGGCGGTCAACCGGCAGAAGCAGCGTCGGATTTCGTTAGGCGGCCTCGCCTGGCTGAGATTGTTAGGCAATCCCGACATTCTCTTTCGCTTCGATGTCGTCGAGGTGGTGATCGCGGAGGGCGCGGCGCCGCGGATCGAGCTGGTGCGCGACGCCTTTCAACTGTCCGAGGCGTATCTCTATTGAGGTCTGATTGCGCCTCCCGCTCTGCGTTTTTGATTTCGTTTCTCGTCCGTTTTTGCTAGACCCGGGACCATGAAAACCATCAGCAGCTGGGAGTTGTGCCTAACGAATGCGGCGGTCGGGAAAAAACGCTGGTATTTTCCTTTCCTGATCGGCGCGGGTCTCGGCTTGATATTGACTCTGGGCGGGACGGCGGCGGCGCAGGCAAGCACGACCCAAATTATCTACAGCTTCGGCGGCGGGACGGATGGCGAATATCTCGATACTGATGTGGCGATCGATGGCGCCGGTAATCTTTACGGCACATCCGTTCTCGGTGGAACATTCGGCGGCGGCACCGTCTGGCAACTTTCGCCGGTCGGGAACGGGTGGGTGCATACGGTGCTCTATAGTTTCACCGGCGGCGGGGACGGCGGCGAGCCCTACAAAGGAGTGACGCTCGATGGGGCCGGAAACCTTTACGGCACGGCGGTGACCGGTGGCGCGGGAAGTTGTGAAGGCGGATGCGGCGTTGTCTACAAGCTGGCCAAGTCCGGAGACACCTGGACTCAATCAGTTATCCACGCCTTTAATGGCGCCGATGGTTCCGGTCCCGGCGCACGGGTCGCGGTCGATAATAACGACGATCTCTATGGAATGACACCAACCGGCGGCGCCGACGGTGTGGGCACGATCTACACGCTGCGCCCGAAGGCGAATGGCTCGTGGGGTTTTCGCGTCATCCACACCTTTACCGGTGGTGCGGACGGTTCGTCGGGCTCGGCCGGTAAATTGATTTTGCAGGGCAGTCGCATCTACGGAGCGGCGACGACCGGGGGATCCAATGGCAGCGGCACGATCTTCGAACTTACTCCGAGCCGCGTCGGCGAATGGAGCTTTCGGACTCTCTACTCGTTCCAAGGTTCACCGGATGGCAGTTTTCCGTATGGCGCCCTTCTCTTTGACGTGGCGGGAAACATCTTCGGCACGACCTACTACGGCGGCACCGCCGGTCTCGGCACGGTTTATCGACTGACGCGCAATGGCGGAAATTGGAGCGAGCACACCCTTTATAGCTTCCAATCGGGTCAGGATGGGAATAGCTCGATCAGTAATCTCGTCGCAGATGCCGTTGGCAATCTTTACGGGACAACGAGCGAAGGCGGCCTCGGCAACGGCACGATTTTCGAGTTGATGCCGAATGGCAATGGATCGTGGACAGAAAGTCTGCCGCACCTTTTTGCCGGACCGCCGGACGGCGGTTTCCCCTATGCGGGGATGGTCGCTGATGGAACGAGCGTCTTCTACGGCGCGACTGTTCACGGCGGCGCGAATGGCGAGGGTGCGATCTACCGGTTCACGCCCTAACGAGTAGGCTCACGCCTCCTCCATCTCCGTCTCACGGATGGCGAGCTCGCGTCGGCGACGTTCGACGAAGCCGCGCGCGAGGAGAACGTCGGTCGAAGAATGCGCGACGATCGATCCGGCAATAACGAGCGCGACGAGGCGGAAGAGTCGCTCATCGTTAGGCACGTGACGTTGAAAAAGGAGGAGCCCGTAAACGACGGAGGCGAAACCTTTTGGCCCGAACCAGCCGGCCGTCAGCCGTTCCCGCCAATCCAGTCTACTGCGCCACAGCGCAATCAGCATCGCAGCGGGTCGGGCGAGGAGCAGGGCGAGGATTGCAAAAACAAAATCCATCGGGTGCAAGTCGGTGATCAGCCGCGGCGAGATGAGCGCGCCGAAGACGAGCAGGGTGGCGAGCTTCAACAGTTCAGTGATTAACTCGCCGAAACGATGGAATTCATCGCGCAGACTCGGCCGCGAGCTTTCCACCGTGACGCCGGCCGCGAATGCCGCGAGGTAAACGTTTGCGTGTGCTAACTCCGCCGCCGCCAGGACGAGCAGCCCGATCGCGACAGCGAAGAGCGGCTCGTATGGTTTCGCGACTCCGAAGAAGCTCGCTTTCCGAATCCAGCAGGCGACCCATGGGAGGGCGATGCCGATCGCGACGCCGAGCAAGAGCTCGAGCGCCAGGCCAGCGTAGCCGGCTTTGTAATGTCCGACCGCGCTCAGGCAGACGAGAACGAGCGGAAGCGCGAGTCCATCGTTTACTCCGCTCTCGACGTTGAGAAGATTTCTGAGACGGCTGGGAATTTCTTTTCGGCCGATGATCGCGGCGGCAAAAACGGGATCAGTCGGGCTGAGGATTGCACCGAGCAGGAGCGCCTCGATCCAGGAGACGTGGACGAGAAAATAGGCGAGCAGCGCCGTCGCGATAAGGGTGAGGGGCATGCCGAGCAGGAGCGCTCGACCCGGCAATTGCCAGGCATTAATAAGATCGCGAATCCCGGCGCGCATTCCGTCGGTGTAGAGGACACTGAAGAGAGTCAGCTGGGCGAGATGCCTAATGATCGGATCATCATGATCGAGGCGGAGAAAATGGAAGACACCCGGTCCGACGAGAAATCCGGCGACGAGAAAAAGCACGGCCGTCGAGAGAACGCTCCGATCGGCCAGATCGGAAAGAAGAAGCGCGAAGAAAAGTGTGATCGCAAAAATCAGCAGCGCTGTCATGCCACCCTCGTCTCCTTCTCGACTGGCAAAGTTTCTTGAGCAAAAGCAGAGGGCACGCTCCTGTGCAGAATGGCGCGCGCGCAAACGGCTGACTGGTCTTTCACGCCGCTCGATCTGCTTCTCATCGCGGTCCCGATCGCGATCGGGTTGCGATATCTGCCGGGCTGGGAAAATGGAGCGCTCGTTTTTGTCGTCGCGGCATTTGCGATTGTACCGCTGGCCGGCTGGATGGGACGCGCTACTGAGCAGCTCGCGGCTCGTTCCGGTGCCGGCGTAGGCGGTTTTCTCAACGCGACCTTTGGCAATGCGGCGGAGTTGATCATCGCGCTGGTCGCCTTGAGCAAGGGTTTAACGGGCGTGGTGAAGGCATCCATCACAGGATCGATTATCGGCAACCTCCTGCTTGTGCTCGGTGCATCGATTCTCGTGGGCGGGTTGCGCCATCGCAAACAGACTTTTAACCAAACCGCGGCACGTGTCGCCGCGACATCGTTAGGCTTGGGCGCGATTGCCCTTTTGATTCCGACGGTCTTCCATCGCGCCGCCGCCACGCGCCCCGGCGGCTGGACGATCGGAGCCGAGCAGCATCTTTCGCTCGCGATCGTGATCGTTCTTTTCCTCACCTATTTTTGTTCGCTCCTCTTTCATCTCGTCACACATCGGGAACTTCTCACCGGACCTGTCGAGGAGGGTGAAACCGCGGAGGGAAATTGGCCGCTCTGGCAGGCGCTGACCGCCCTCGTGGTCGCGACGGCGCTCGTCGGCTGGCTAAGCGAAATGCTCGTCGGGTCGATCGAGGCAGCGCGCCGTGCGCTCGGCCTAACGGAAACCTTTGTTGGAGTCGTGATCGTGGCGCTGGTGGGCAACGCGGCTGAGCATTCGACGGCTGTGTGGATGGCGTGGCGCAACAAAATGAACCTGAGCCTCAGCATCGCCACCGGCTCCAGCCTGCAGATGGCGCTTTTCGTGACGCCGGTGCTGGTTTTTGCCTCCTATTTTTTTGGCGATCCGATGACGCTCGAATTTTCGCTCCCGGAAATCGCCGCGATTGTTTTCTCGATCTGGATCGTCGGCCAGATCAGTGGCGACGGGGAGAGTAATTGGCTCGAAGGCGTGCAGCTGCTTTCGGTTTGGATCGTCATCGCCGTGCTCTTCTTCTTCCTGCCAGCCCTCCGTCCGCTCTAGAAAACGGCCGCGGCTGCGCCGGCGAACGTTCTTAAGGAATGGAAGATATCGATCGACCGGAAGAGGAGAAAGAATCGCACCCGACCAAAGCTACGACGAGCGAGCCGCAGGAGGAATTCATCGAGCCGAAAGCGCGCCCGTCGATCCCGCAGGAGGACGCGACGGGAACGTCTTAGGTACGACCCGCCGATCAGACGCCGCGTTCGTCAGGCGCAGGCCGAGGGACGTGTCTCTTAGTGGAGAGAGGCGGCGAGGCCGTTGGAATTCGAGCTGTAGGTGGTGGTCGTGGTTGTGGTGCTTTGCGGTTGGGTGGCGCAACCGCTGATGAGAAGACACATGATCGCAACCCACGAAGATTGGAGACAAAGTTTTATCATCTGACGACGATAACGATGCGACCGCGTACCGTCTAATTTCGGCCTGTCCTGAAGCCTGAGCAGCGGCGGTATATCACTCTGTCTCTTCGCATTGCGGATGCGAATTTTTCTGATCTTTTTCCCGGGCGGCGCTTTAGTAGCGGTAATGCTCCGATTTGTAGGGGCCTCCCACCGGCACCCCGAGATAATCGGCCTGTTTCTTCGTCAACGTCGTGAGCTTCACCCCGATTTTTTGCAAATGGAGGCGCGCGACTTCTTCGTCGAGCTCCTTGCTCAAGACATAAACGCCGACTTTGTAGCCGTCCCTGTTCTTCCAGAGATCGAGCTGGGCGAGGACTTGGTTCGAAAATGAATTCGACATCACGAAGCTCGGATGGCCGGTGGCGCAGCCGAGATTCACGAGCCGGCCTTCCGCGAGCATGAAAATCTCGTGCCCGTCGGGGAAAGTATATTTGTCGAGCTGCGGTTTGATGTTTGTCCGCTTGATGTCCGTGCTCTCATTGAGCGGGTCGACCTGAATCTCGTTATCGAAATGGCCGATGTTACAAACGACCGCCTGGTCTTTCATTCTCTCCATTTGCGCGAGGGTAATGACGTCGACGTTGCCCGTCGTTGTAACGTAGATGTCGCCTCGGCCTAACGTGTCCTCGACCGTCGTCACTTCGTAGCCTTCCATCGCCGCCTGCAATGCGTTAATCGGATCGATCTCGGTGATGACGACCCGCGCACCCTGACCGCGGAGCGATTGCGCGCACCCTTTCCCGACGTCGCCGTAGCCGCAGACAACCGCGACTTTACCCGCGATCATGACGTCGAGCGCTCGATTGAGGCCGTCGACTAACGAATGCCGGCAGCCGTAAAGATTATCGAACTTCGATTTCGTGACCGAATCGTTGACGTTGATCGCCGGAATGAGCAGCTGGTTTTGCTGCTGCATTTTGTAGAGGCGATGCACGCCCGTCGTCGTTTCCTCGGAGACGCCGCGCCATTCCTTTACGAGCTCGTGCCAGCGGAATGGATTTTCGCGATTTACCTCGAGGAGCAGATCCTTGATCACTTGCTCTTCCTTGTTCTGCGAAGCCGACTTCGCCCAATCGCTCCCTTCTTCGAGCTGATAACCCTTGTGAATGAAAAGCGTCACGTCGCCGCCGTCGTCGACCACGAGCTGCGGCCCTTTGCCATCGGGGAACGAGATCGCCTGGTTGGTGCACCACCAATATTCCTCGAGGCTCTCGCCTTTCCAGGCGAAGACGGGAACGCCCGTTTTCGCGATCGCGGCCGCGGCGTGATCCTGTGTCGAAAAGATGTTGCAGCTCGCCCAACGAACATTCGCGCCGAGGTCGACCAGCGTCTCAATCAGGACGGCGGTCTGGATCGTCATATGCAAGGAACCGGTCACGCGCACGCCTTGGAGCGGTTTCCCGGGCGCATACTTTTCGCGGATCGCCATCAGGCCGGGCATCTCTTTTTCTGCAATCGAGATCTCCTTGCGGCCCCAATCCGCCAGGCTGATGTCGGCGATTTTGTAGTCGTTAGTCTGCGTCTTCGTGATCGTTTTTGTGCTCATGGATTTTAAATTCTGAAATCTATTTCGCGGCTTTTTTTAGCTCGTCGGATTTATTGGTTTGTTCCCAGGTGATGGCGGGATCGTCCTTCCCGAAGTGGCCATAATTGGTCGTCTTGGAGTAGATCGGGCGAAGCAGGTCGAGCTGCTGAATGATGTCTGCCGGCTTAAAGGAGAAGATGCGGTTGACCGCGTTCTCGATTGCCTCTTCCGGCACGGCATTGGTATCGAAAGTGTTGATGTTCATGCTGACTGGGTTGGGGTAGCCGATGGCGTAGGCGAATTGGATTTCGCAGCGTTTCGCGAGGCCCGAAGCGACGACATTTTTCGCCACCCAGCGCGCCATGTAAGCTGCGCTGCGATCGACTTTGCTCGGGTCCTTGCCCGAGAACGCGCCGCCGCCGTGCCGGCCCCAGCCGCCGTAGCTATCGACGATGATTTTGCGTCCCGTCAGGCCGGTGTCGCCTTCGGGACCGCCAATGACGAAGCTGCCGGTCGGGTTGATCAGATACTCGGTCTGGCCGTTCAGCATCTCGTTAGGCAAAACTTTCCGGATTACTTCCTCGATGATGAAGCTGCGAATTTCGGAGTGCTTGACGTCCTTCGAATGCTGGGTCGAGACGACGACATTGGAAATCCCCACTGGAACGCCGCCGTCGTAGATAACGGAGACTTGCGACTTCGCGTCCGGCCGCAGCCAGCGCACCTTGCCGCTCTTGCGAATCCGGGTCAGTTCGCGGCCAAGTCGATGCGCGAACATGATCGGTGCCGGCATCAATTCCGGCGTCTCGTCACAGGCGAAGCCGAACATTAAACCCTGGTCGCCCGCGCCCTGCTCGGCGTGGCCTTTCCCTTCCGCGTCACTCGCATTCACGCCCTGAGCGATGTCGGGACTCTGGCGCGTGATGATGTTCTGGATGTCGATTTTATCGGCATGAAAAACGTCGTCGTCATTCACATATCCGATTTCCCGCACCGCGTTGCGCACGATCGCGTCGATCGGCACGACCGACTCGAGCGGCTTATTCCCGGCGAGATTGGGAATTGTGATCTCGCCGCCGACGATGACAGTGTGGCTCTTGGCAAAAGTCTCGCACGCGACGCGGCTTTGCGGATCCTGCGTCAGACAGGCGTCGAGGACGGCGTCGGAAATGGTGTCGCAAACCTTGTCGGGATGACCTTCGCCGACGGATTCGGAGGCAAAAATGAAACGACGTAGCATGAAGAGAAGTTGTGAGGTGAGAGTTGAAGGTTGAGAAACGGAAGCCGCCCCGCATCTGGTTGATCATATTGACCAATCATGATGCGTCGATATATCGTGTTTACAGCTCATGGCGTCAACCATAAATTTCCTTCGCCTGCTGGCTGATCCGACCCGGCTCCGCCTCATGTCGCTCCTCGAAGAAGAGGAGCTTTCCGTTGCGGAATTGCAGGATGTGCTCGGGATGGGACAGTCGCGCATCTCGAGCCATCTCGCGCAGTTGAAGCGGGCCGGGGTGGTGGCGGACCGGCGCGCGGGCAAGAATGTTTATTATGGCCTAACGAACGGCGGCAAGCTCGACCCACAGCGCGCGAAGGTGGGTGAGCTAACCCGCGTTCTTGCGCGCGAGATGCCGGAGACACGTCGCGATCGAAGTGCGCTGAAAATCGTTCTGCGCAAGCGGCAGGACAAGGCGCGCGAATATTTCGATCAGCTCGCGGGACGCTTCGGACGGAGTTACTGCCCGGGCCGATCGTGGCAGGCGCTCGCCCACACCATGATCGCGCTGCTGCCGCCGCTCGTCGTCGCCGATCTCGGGGCGGGCGAAGGGACGCTTTCGCAACTCCTGGCAAAAAAGGCGCGCAGAGTCATCGCGATCGATAACGCGCCCAAGATGGTCGAGTTTGGATCGCAGTTAGCGAAAAAACACGGCTTTAAAAATCTGGAGTATCGGCTTGGCGACATCGAAGATCCGCCGATCGAAAAGGCGAGCGTCGATCTCGCGATCTTCAGCCAGGCTTTGCACCACGCGATTCATCCCAAGCGCGCACTCGCTGCTGCGCAGCAAATTTTGAAAAGAGGCGGACGCATCGTCGTGCTCGATCTCCTCAGCCATCGTTTCGAGAAAGCGCGCGAGCTTTACGCCGATCACTGGCTCGGCTTCAGTGAAGTCCAGCTCCACCAATGGCTCGAGGCGGCCGGCTTCAGCGACATCGAAGTCACCGTCGTCGCGCGCGAAAAAGAAAGTCCGCACTTCCAGACTGTCTTCGCCACCGGTCTGAAATAGCGTCGCCGCAAGGCGAGCCGCGGTATTCAGCGGGATCGCGTGTCTAAGCGAGTTGCCTTGTCATCGCTTCGAATCATCGCAGTTTTTCCTGGTGACCGGCTTCTTTCACGAATTGCAGCGGCGGAAGGTTTACCGCGTCGCAGTTGGCTACGTGATCGTTGCTGGAGGCGTCATCCAACTGGCCTCGGCGGTTTTCCCGGCCTGGGAACTTCCGGCTTGGACGCTCCGGAT
>DASXDC010000082.1:0-4996 GCA_036490855.1 Chthoniobacterales bacterium | reverse complement strand
GCGATCGAGCAGGTGAACGTCTGGGGTTGCGGGAGTTTCGAATGCTGGTGGCCGGGCCGGATTTTCGGTAACAATCGCGCGGAGAGAGCCGGCCGGCTGGAAGTGCATCCTTGGGCCGACGATCGCAGCGCGAGAGCGCGCGAGCGGCAGGGCGCAATCCTGCGCTGGGATTGGCGGGAGAGATTCTCGCGCTTTGCTGAAGGTCTGCGGGAAAAGCAGGTCTACGTGACGATCGATCTCGATTGCCTGCGCGCGGAAGAGGCGGTGACGAATTGGGAAAGCGGCCGCTTCACGGTCGAGGATGTCGCGTGGGCGATCGGGGAATTGCAACGCACGAGCCGGATCGTCGGGGGCGACATCTGCGGCGCATGGTCACCGGCTCGTTATGCACGGCGAAAGCAGCGATTCGCCTCCGAGATGGATCATCCGAGATTATCGGTGCCAGATCTCGCGGTCGTTAGGCAAATAAATCTGCGCGCTCTCCGGACCCTCCTCCCGCTGTTCGGAATCGAGACTTTCCGAGACGGCGAGTAGTTAACTGATCGAGACCAGAATGACGCCGGCGGCGATCACGATTGAACCGATCGTTAGGCGGAGACTCAACTTTTCCTTCAGGATCCAGGCTCCGGCGAAGGCGATCATGATCACGCTCAGACCCTGGAAAGGGAAGAAGTAACTGAGATCGAAACGCTGGAGGAGGCCAATGTTGACGAAAAAATTAACCGCAAAAGTGACGATCGCCGCGGCGAATATAAGAGTGGCCCGCGACCGTGAATACGTCTCTCGTCCCATAATATCCATCGCGTGCTTGAGCAGGATCTGGCCCGCGACAAAGCAACTGACGGAAAGAAAGATCAGGGAGGCGGCGAGCAACGTCACAACTTTTCCTCCAACTGGGCAGCGGGCCGCGCCACCATCATCAACCCAAGCAAGAGGAGCGCGATTCCGGCCCAGCGCCGCGGCAGAATCGCTTCGCCAAGAAAAATCCAGGAGCTTAGCGGCACGAGGATGTGGACTGCGTTGCCCGCCGGGAAGGCGATCGTTAGGGGAAGTTTCCGGATTGTGGCCAGCCAATTAAACAGGCTGACGACAGAAGCGAGAATGCCCCACCAGACCCAGCCCGAGCGCAGACTGTTCAAGCCAGTCCACGACCAGGCGCTGGAAAGATCGGCTGTTTCGCTCGCCCCGAGCTTGAGAAAGATTTCCGCCGCGGTCGCGAGCAGAACGCAGATTGATAACTGCACCCAGGGGTTAAGAAACCAGCGCGGAATTAATCCCGAAGGCACCGGTTCGGCCGTGCGCGCCGGCATCTAGAGTTCGTGCGCGTTAGCAAACTGCCGCAGCACCGGGTCGTGCTTCGTCGGCTGGAGAAAACGCAGAGCGCGGCGGAAGAGCGGATTAATGAGCGCGCCGGTGTGCATGACGTAGAGATCGAGCGGCACCAGTTCGCAACCGAGGTGGAGTTTCGGATCGTAATTGAGCGGGCTGCTGCAATACGAGTGCAAGCCATGATCGAGCGCCCAGGTGATGATGTCGCGCAAGGTGTAGAAGTAGAGATTGAGCTCGTAGGCGACGCGATAATCGAGCCCGAGATACTCATCGTAGATCGTGCCGGCGTGCACCATGCAGAGACTGAAGGCGATCGCTCTCCCTTCCTGGCGCCAGATGAAAAAACGCGCCCGTTCCGGCATCTCGCGGCCGAGCCGGCAAAAGTACTGCGGGGTCAATTTTTCGAAGTGTAGTTTCGAGCGGGCGTGCACCTGGAGGTAGAGCGGATAGACCTCGTCGACCACCGGCGTGACGTCCGTCAGGACCTCAAACTCGATCGGCGCCTGCTGGGCGGTCTGGCGAAACTTGCGCCGCAGATTCTTGCGGGTGGCTTTGCCTAACGACGCCACGTATTCCTCAAAACCGCGATGGTGAAGCGAGAGCCGCGTCGCCGGCATGCTCGCGACACGGGTGTAGCCGTTGGAGGAAAAACTCCGGAGCGGCGCGCGGTAAATCGAAGGAAAATCCTTCAGCACGACGAGCGGCGCGCGCGATTCGCGGGCAAAGGATTTGAGACAGGAGTGCAATGCCTGTGCGACCCATTCGGCGTCTTCCGGCTGGCAGGCGCCGAGATGCCCTTCGCCGGCGGTGCAGCCGACCATGAGTGTCTTCATGGTGAGAAAACGCGGGAACTTTCGCCGGATTCGATCGATCACTTCACGGACTGGGCCGGCGATTCCCTCGGTCAGGTTCTGGCGGACGAAAAAGAGCGGCTGGATACCGCGCACCCGCTTTTGCTCGTCTTCCAGGACGAGAAAAAAATAATCGAACGATTCGGTCAGCGTGGTGCCGACGAGCTCGTAAAAGCGGTGGTCCTTGCACTTGTCGCGAAAGGCCTCACGCCAGGCCGGGCAGCCCTCGAGATCCGCCTGAGTAACGATGGTTGCAAAGCCCTGCGAAATCCGGAGGCAATGTCCGGAAGTCTGGCGAACGAGCCGCCGTGAAGAAAGAAGAAGAGCGCTGCTAAGAATGAGTATCCAGTAGCAAAAGCGGCCGAAATTTCAAGCGGCCGAGGAGCTGGCGACAGATTACGATTGGGCCTCCTCTGAGCCGGCGGAGACACGCGCCATTTGCAGCACACCGCTCCGAATATTGAGGTCGCGTTGCGGAAACGGAATCTCGATTCCGGCTTCGCGCAGCTTGTGATTGATGGCAAAATTCAGGTCGCTGCGGTAACGCCGCGGGCGATGGCTCATCTCATCGCTCCAGGCCACGAGTTCGAAGCTTAGCGCGCTGTCGCCGAACGCGACGAAGAAGACGCTCGGCGCCGGCTCCTTCAAGGTGTGTTTGTCTTCGTCCGCCGCCTCGATCAGCTTTTCGCGAACCAATTCGACATCGCTGCCGTAGGCGACGCCGACCGGAATTCGGAAGCGCACTTTCGGATCGCCGTAGGTCCAGTTCGTGACCGGCGAGTCGATGAACTTCTGGTTAGGCACGATCGTTGTGATGTTGTCGTTCGTCACCACGACGGTACTGCGGGCGCGAATTTTCTGCACTTGTCCGATGACGCCGGCCACTTCCACCCGGTCGCCTATCGTGATCGGACGCTCTGCCAGAATGACGAGGCCGCTGATGAAATTGCTCGTGATATTCTGCAACCCGAAGCCGATGCCGACCCCGACCGCGCCCGCAAAAACCGTCAGGGCCTCGAGATGGATCCCGGTGTTCTGCAGGACGATGAAGATGCCGACGACGAGGACGACGTTGGCCGCGATTTGCGAGATGGCATACTGGAGCGAACGGTCGAGCCCGCTCTGGGCGAGGAAGCGATTAAAGAGAAAACGCTTGGTGCGCGAAGAGAGCCAGAAGACGGCGATGAGCAGGCCGACGAGGAGGAAGAGCTGGAGGAGGCTGATCGAGACGCCGGGGAGGGGCGCATCCCAGGCGAGCGGAACGCCGAGGCCATTGATCGCGCTGACGAGGAAAAAAACGAACGCGGCCAGGCTCAGGATCGTCGTGATGACGGCGACGAAATTCGCATCGAGCTTCAGCCGACTGAGCAGTCGCCTAACGAACTGGCTCTGGAGTAATTTGGCGGCGATGAAGCCGAGCGCGAGCAGTCCGACGAAGGCCGCGATCCCGAGGATGGAGATTTGATGGCCGGCGAGATCGAAAAGCGGGGCGTTTAACCAGAGGAGATTCACGCCCCTAACTTTCCCCGGGGATGGCCGGACTGCAAAAAGGGCAAACAAAAAACACGGCCGAAGCCGTGTCTTAAGTTGCACGCGAAATCACGCTGCCGGCAGCGGTGATTTATTCCTTGTTCGATTTCTCCTCGATGTACTTCACGACATCGCCGACGGTCTGCAGTTTCTCCGCATCCTCGTCCGGCACTTCCACCGAAAATTCCTCCTCAAAAGCCATCACCAGCTCCACAATGTCGAGGGAGTCAGCCCCGAGATCTTCGATAAACGAGGCGTTGGGTGTGACCTGTTCCGGGTTCACGCCCAGCTGCTCCACGATGATGTCTTTTACTTTTTCTTCGATCGGTTTATCCGACATACAACTTTTCTCCTTGGTTCGATTCTGTGGGTGAGGGCTTAACGGCGCCGCTTCCCGTTGGCAACTAAAATAATTGGCTTCGTTGTCAATTTATTTTGCGTTTTCCTCCGCCCCGGCAGGCGGCAAACCGCGCCACCGATTTTACAAAAGTCGACCTTCGCGTACAGACTCTGATGCCTGAGGAGAAGGACGCGCCGGATCTGCTCGATCTCAAATTTCTTCCCGCGTGGGTGAAGGAAACGCCTAACGAAAATCGTTATGCGGATTACGCCGGGGAGGAGCCCGGTTCGATGGGCCCGCGGGACCGGCGCGGCCCTGACCGGCGCGGCGGCGAACGTCGCGAGCGCGGTCCGCGTCCAACGCGCGGCAAGGAACGGCGCGACCCGCGCGAGCGCGATCGGGGACCGGCGCGCCCGCGTCCGGTTGAAGCGGCGCGTCCGGCGTTGCCGAGCGCTCCTCCGCCCGCGGTCGAAGTGCGCTTCGTGCCTGATTCGCGCGTGCTCGCGGCCGTCCTCGCGCAGATCAAAGGCGGCCACGTCGCCTATTCCGTTTTCTCGCTCGCCCGGATGTTTCTCGATAAGCCGGAACGCTACGACGTGCAGTTGAAGGCGGAATCCGAGAGCCTTTTCCAGCTCGGCGAAAATGGGCAGATCGCGAGCGATCAGCGGGTGCTCGAAAACGGCGCGTTCGTGGCCGAGAAGGACGGTTATTATCGGATGGAGGTGACGCAGACGGAGCCGATCAAGGGCAACTTCATGTCTGTTGCGCGAGATCGCCTGAGCGGCATGCTGCTCGGCCCAACGAATCACCACGCCTACCAGGCGCACCTGCGTAATATCTACGAGCAGCGCTTCAGCCGGCGGATGAGTTTTCCCGAGTATCAACGCCAGATCGAAATCGTGACCGATCCTGAGGTGGTCGAGCGCTGGAAGGAAGAAGCGCGCAG
>DASXDC010000081.1:0-3179 GCA_036490855.1 Chthoniobacterales bacterium | reverse complement strand
GCGTCGAATCGCGCCGCACGGGACGGAGTGGCGCCGCGCTTGCGCGGATCTTGGGATCGCGGGGGAAGCGCGCTGCCACACTCTCCCCTTCCCCATCCATCGCCGGCGGCGGCGCTATCTTTACGCGTGTCCACATTGCCGTCGCGATTTCCCGCGCACCCGCCCGCTGCGGCGGACCTCCGCCTGCCTCGCCTGCTGCCGCCTTCACAATCGCGGCCGTTACGATCGCCGCTTTAAGCTCCGACTCGTTAGGCAAGCGCAGGCGGACGCATGATCCTCTGGCAGAAACAGGCTTCGCCCGCCTGGCTGGCTCAGCACGAAGCGCAGCTCGAGGAAATCGCCGGCCGCCACCTCGCCCTCATCGCGCGACCCGACCGCGCGCGAACTCTGGTTCAGGTGACCTGCGCGAGCGCCGCCAGCTCGGATGATCTCCTGCGGCGGTTTGGCGGCGTCACAAAAACGCTGCCGCGGGATTGGTGGAAAACGCAGAGGCCGCCCGTCCACTCGCCGATTCGCGTCGGGCCTCATCTCAGAATTGTCAATGCAGCGTCTCGGCTGCCTAACGAAAGAGAGGAGCTGGTCATTCCGGCCGCAGGCGCCTTCGGGACGGGCGAGCACCTCACGACCGCAATGTCGCTCCGTCTTCTGGAAGAGGTGACGAGAAAACTGTCGCACGGCTGGCGCCTGGTCGACGCCGGAACGGGAACGGGCATTCTCGCGCTCGCGGCGCGCCGGCTCGGGGCAGGAGAAGTCCTCGGGTTCGATAACGATCCGCGCGCGGTCGCGCACGCGCGCCAGAACGCGCGCCTCAATCAGATCGTGCGGGCCCGGTTCGAAGTCGCCGACGTGCTGCGTTGGAAGCCGCCCGCCCGTTATGACGTCGTGACCGCGAATCTCTTTAGCGAACTCCTGATCGCCGCGCTCCCGACCTTCCGACGCGCTCTTGTTTCCGGCGGTCGCCTGATCACCTCCGGCATCCTGCGCGAACAGGCTGCGAACGTCATTGGGGCTCTTTCGACGTCGCACTTTCAAGTCGAGAAAGTACGGCGCCGCGGGAAATGGATCGCGCTCCTCGCCTCGCGGAAAAGCTAGTTGAAGGCTCGTTAGTCGCAGCTACCTTCCTCGCGTCCGAGCGACTTCGATTGCCTGCAAACCGCGGCTGAATCCATCAAGCCGCTCAGGATTTCCTTATGCAGGCTGAAGAACTTTCCTACGTCATCGTCACTCCCCACTCGATGCGCAAATCGCGTACCGGTGGCATCGTTTCCCGTCTCATTTCCCGGACCGGGCTCGACCTCGTCGGCGGCCGGATGTTCTCCCCGAGCGAAGAACTCGTTCGGCGTTATGCCGAGCGGATCGTCACTTCGCGGGCCCCGCGGCATCGCGCGACCCAGGAGCTGATCCGCGACTATGTCCTGAAAAATTTCACCGGCGAACGGAGCGATCACCATCCACGCGTTCTCCTGCTCGTCTTCCGCGGGCCGGACGCGATCGAGAAGATCCGGCATGTCGTCGGCCACATCGTGCATGAGCGGACCAGCGGCGAGACGATTCGCGACACCTACGGCGACTACATCACGAGCAAGAGCGGCAGGGTGACCTATTTCGAGCCGGGCGTGATCGCTTCGCTCGACGCCGAATCAGTCGAGGAAAACCTCAAGCTTTGGTCGGAGTTCTCCGACAGCGACGGCGGCATCCTCGACGACGTCATCACATATCCTCCAGAGATGCGGGTGGAGAAGTCGTTAGTCCTGATCAAGCCCGATAATTTCAAATTTCCCAACATCCGCCCGGGCGGCGTGATCGAAGTCTTCTCGCGCACCGGGCTCTACATCATCGGGTTCAAGGTTCACCAGATGAGTGTGGCGCAGGCCGAGGAATTTTACGGACCGGTCCTCGCCGTGCTGCGCGATAAGCTCGGCGCCGAGAAAGGCCGCGAAGCCTGGGAAGACATCGTCGAATTCATGTCCGGCGGCCGCCCGAGCGCGACGAGCGATGCGCAGCGCCAGCAGCCCGGGACCGAAAAGTGCATCGCGCTCGTCTACCAGGGTGAAGATGCGGTGCGCAAGATCCGCGATGTGCTTGGCCCGACCGATCCGAGCAAGGCGCCGCCGGGATCGATCCGGAAGGAATTTGGCCAGACCATCATGGTCAACGCCGCCCACGCCTCCGATTCATCCGAAAACGCGAAACGTGAGATGGAGATCGTGCAGGTGCGCGAGAACAACCTCAAACCTTTGATTGAAAACTTCTATGCGCGCCCATAGCTTGCGCTCCCCATTTTTGGAAAACCTGTTTTGAACACTCTGCCCATGGAAATCTCATCCCGCGCCGCTCTACTCAACCCCTCCCTGACTCTCTCGATCGACAGCAAAGCCAAGGCGATGAAAGCCGAAGGAATCGACATCTGCGGCTTCGGCGCCGGCGAGCCCGACTTCGACACTCCCGAGCACATCAAGGCCGCCGCCATCACCGCCCTCGAGCAAGGCTTCACCAAGTACACCCCGAGCTCCGGCCTGCCGGAATTGCGCCAGGCGATTGCCGACAAACTGATGGCGGACAACGGCCTCGAATATCGCCCGAGCCAAATCATCGTGAGCAACGGCGCGAAGCATTCCTGTTACAACGCCATCCTCGCCACCTGCGACCGGGGCGATGAAGTCATCGTCCCGTCGCCCTATTGGGTGAGCTATCCCGATATGGTCCGGCTCGCCGGAGCCGAGCCGGTCATCGTCCAGACTAACGAACGCAATAACTGGAAGATGACCGCGGAAGAATTTGAGAATGCAATGACGCCGCGGACCAAGATGGTGATCATGAACAGCCCGGGAAATCCGAGCGGCTCCGTCTATACCCGCGAGGAATTGGAGGCGATCGTCAACGTCGCCGCGGAAGAGGATATCTACATCCTGTCCGACGAGATCTACGAGAAGCTCGTCTACGACGGCGTCAAACACGTCAGCGTCGCCTCGCTCTCCAAAACCGCCTACGACCTCACCATCACGGTCAACGGTTTCAGCAAATCCTACGCGATGACCGGCTGGCGCCTCGGCTACATGGGCGCGCCGGAAGAAATCGCGAAAGCGGTCGATTCAATCCAAAGCCACAGCACTTCCAACCCCTGCTCCTTCGCGCAGAAGGGCGGCATCGCCGCGCTCAAGGGCGATCAGCAACCGCTC
>DASXDC010000080.1:0-9712 GCA_036490855.1 Chthoniobacterales bacterium | reverse complement strand
GGCTGAACCGCCGTCAGGGTCAGATCGTTCCCGTCGCCGCCTTCGTAGTTGGCCTGGAAGTTGATCCCGTTCACGGTCACCGTTCCCCCGCCCGGCAGATTCGCGAAGGTGCCGCTGATTGGGTTCGCGCTCGTGTTACTGATTAATGTCAGGGTGAGTCCGGGTTTCAGTCTGTCGTTGATCTGGCCGCTCAGGTTCAAGATCGCGTTCTTGATCGCTACTCCGTTAGCGATGACCAGGTCGGTCTGAGCCTGATTCCTATTCGCCTTAAAGGTGTAGATGTAGGTCGAGGTGGACGACAGAGTGAGAATGTCCTGGATCGTAAGTGTCGTCCTTGAAGTCGCTCCGGCGGACGGGGTGAGCAACCCCCCGTTCAACATCGTTACTGGCCCGGCCACAATTCCGCTTCCACCGAAGGTTGCGTCGGCGACTTTTACGAGACCTGTGCCTGTGCCAGAACCGACGGTGTTGCTGACAACGAGGGTGCCGGCACGCACGGTCGTGCCGCCTCCATAAGGGTTCGCTCCGCTCAAGGTTAGGATGCCAGTTCCGATCTTGACTACTGAACCGGTATGGTCGGTGCTGTCCTGGATGATGCCGGCGAATTCCGAGTCCTGATTGTTCGTGCCGATGGTAAGGGCGAGAGAGCCGATCGAGACGGTTCCGTCGCCAGCGAGCGATCCCACCGCCATCCCCGGGGCGGAATGGAACTGCATGTCGAGAACCGAGGTGCCGTTAACGGTAAAAGCCGCCTGCCCACCGGATGTGGTGTCGAAGAAACTGAGAAATCCGCCGTCGCCCTCTCCGGTTTCGAGGACGATGTTGGCGCTACCCGCTGTGGCCGAGCCGACGAACTGGCCGAAAGCGGCGTCGTTTCCTCCTGCGGGAGCTCCCTGCAAGGTGATCGAGGCATTGGCGGCCGTAGAGTTGTCCTCGAAGAATATGGCCCCAGAAACGCCGCCCGCCTCCGGGCCTCCCGCCTGGATCGAGATCGTGGAGTGGTCTGCGGTCGACTGATCCAAGAAATCGATCTCGGGCGCGTCATCGCCGACCGCGTCACTGCCTTGCGCGATAAGAGTGGCATTCGCTGCGGTGGAATCGTCATTAAAGTAAGTAGTAGCGCCGAAGGCATCGAGGATGTTGCCCGTGTTGGCGGCCAGATTGACGATCGTGCTATTGGCAGCGCTGGATTGATCGAAGAATTCGGTAATTCCGCCGGCCATAAAGGACTTTCCCGGGTCGGTATTGATGATCGTGCTCGTGCCCGCGTTGGAAGTGCCGAAAAATTCGGTTGAAGCCACCCCCAAAATACCAAAAGAGTCTCCCTTGTTCCGATAGATATTCCCGTCGCCGGCGGTGGCCGAGTTCATGAACATGATCAGCCCGGATCCGTAGTTGCTATTGTCGCTGGTGGTGAAGGTTTGCGTGACGCCGGAGGTGTTGCTCACGCCTGCGCCGCTAATGGTGAGAGTGACACCCGGGCCTGCCGAGATGTTGAAGGCGCTGGCCCCGGCAGTGAAGTCGATCGCATTTACCTCGACCGAGGAAGCAAGGGAGACGTCGGTTCGATCGGAAATGCTGAAAGTGGCAACGTCGGAGGGACCGTTCGGGACCGTGGCCGGCATCCAGTTAGTCGGGTCATTCCAAACTCCGCTGCTGGGGGTCATGCTCCAAGCAGCGCTGCCCGCGTGGACGGGCGGCGCGGAGCAGAACAACCCTGCGGCGGAAATCCCAGCAGCTAGCATCGAAAAGGGACGGGCAGCGGTAACTCGGAGAAGTGTCGTGAGGCGCATGCCCGAGATTACCGAGAGTGGAGGTCGCAGGTCAATGAAGAAGACTGGCAGGCAGAGCCAGGAGGGCATCGCCAGTCTCGACTTCGACGTTGTACGACATAACCCCCGATGTCAGACAGGATGCCTTCCTCAGTCGCTATTTGGTGGCCTTCCGACAGACCGCCGGTGGATCGGAGATGTGACCGGGCCCGGGGGAAAGGGGAGCGGACGGAGTCGCGCTCGATCCCCTGGGGGAGAGAGAGATCCGGCCGTCGTCCTCGCCCGCGGAAGTGCCTTTCGCGGTTGAATGGCTGACCCGAAACGTGGAACATATCCGCCACCTGCCATGCGCATCCTTTCCGGCATCCAACCGAGCGGCATCCTGCATATCGGCAATTATTTCGGGATGATGCGGCCCGCGATTGCTCTTCAGGCGGAGGGCGAGGCGCTCTATTTTATTGCCAATTATCACGCTCTCACCAGCCTGCGCGACCCGGCCGCGCTGCGTGAGAATAGCCGCCGAGTGGCGCTCGATTTCCTCGCCTGCGGGCTCGACCCGGAACGGGCGGCGCTTTTTCTGCAAAGCGATGTGCCGCAGGTCGCGGAGCTGGCCTGGATTCTCTCGACCGTCACGCCCGTTTCGCGGCTGGAACTGGCCCACTCTTATAAGGACAAAATCGCCCGCGGGATGGCGGCGAACGCCGGGCTCTTCAGTTATCCGGTGTTGATGGCGGCCGATATCCTGATCTACGACAGCGACGTGGTGCCGGTGGGCAAAGACCAGAAGCAGCATATCGAGATCACCCGCGACCTCGCGACCCGGATGAACGAGAGCTACGGCGAAATCCTGAAGCTGCCTGAGCCGCGCATCCAGGAGAGGACGCAGACCGTGCCCGGCCTCGAGGGCCAAAAGATGAGCAAGAGCTACGGGAACACGATCGACATTTTCGCGGAGGAAAAGGAGATGCGGAAGCGGGTCATGGGCATCGTGACGGATTCGACGCCGGTCGAGGCGCCGAAAAATCCGGAGGGCTCAACGATCCTGAAGCTCTACTCGCTGGTCGCGACGCCGGAGGAAGCGGGGGCGATGCGGGAGGCGTTCGCGAAAGGCGGAACCGGCTACGGCGATTTCAAAAAACAGCTTTTCGTTAGGCTATGGGAGTATTTCGCGCCGATGCGAGAGCGAAGGGAGGCGATCCTGGCCCAGCCGGATTACATCGACGAGGTGCTCGCGAAAGGCGCGGAAAAAGCGAACGCAATCGCGGATGTGGTGATGGCGCGGGTCCGCCGGGCGATCGGGCTGTAGCTGTTTCGGTCGGCGAAACGTCACGGTGCGCCGCGCGGCGAAAATCGAGAGCGTTCCCATTTCATGTCGCGTGGTGCCAGCGACCGTTAGGCGCATCGCGGGCGAGAACCGCTCTTACATTTCACGCGACAAAACCGGCTACAAAGTCTGGAGCGGGGCGCGGACGCGCGCGTTCTCTTTCAGCTCGGCGAAGATGAGGCGGCCGCCGCCGGTTTGTAAGGCGCTTGAGACGACGACGGTGGCGACGCGGCCGAGATGCGGACGCCCCTGGTTGACCACGATCATCGTGCCGTCCGGCAAATAGCCGACGGCCTGATGCGGATCGCGACCTTCCTTTACCAGATTCAGCTCCAATTCATCGCCTGCCACCACGACCGGACGCAAAGCATGCGAGAGATCGCTCAGGTTCAGGACTGGCACCTGTTGCAGACGCGCGACCTGGCAGAGGGCCTGATCGTTAGTCAAGAGCCGCGCCTTGAGAACCCGCGCGACCCGCACCAGCCGCTCGTCGACCGGCAGGTCGCTCTCGTCCAGTCCGCTGTCGTGGATCGTTAGCTCGATCTCGCGGGTCCGTTGCAGTTGATGCAAAATATCGAGCCCGCGCCGCCCGCGCTCGCGTTTGATGCTCTCGCGGGAATCGGCCAGGAGCTGCAATTCCCCGAGGACGAAGCGTGGCACGATGAGGGAGCGGCTGAGAAAACCCGAAGCGCAGAGATCGACGATGCGCCCGTCGATAATGATGTTGGTATCGACGACGAGCTGCTCGTGTTGCGTCGTCTCGCGCGCGAAACGGACATAGGGAATGATGAGCGAGAATTCGTCGCGATTACTCCGCATCGCCAGCATCATGCCGAGATAACCGAAAGCGCAGTAAACGATCAGGCGCGCGATCCATTGCGATTCCTCCGTCTGGTAGCGCAGGACCTGCGAAGCAATGAGGAGATTGGCAAAGAAGAGACCGAGGAGCAGACCGAGCGTGGCGGAAGAGAAGGCGCGGAGAGAGAGGCCCTTCAGGAGACGATCGGCGAGGACGAGGAGGAGCCCAAAGACGAGCCCGACGAGGAGGCCGGGAACCGCGTTCGACTGCGTCTCGGTCGAAACCATCGAGCCGACGAGACCGCAAAAAGTGACAAAGAGCCCGCGAAGAAGGTTAAGGGTCAGCTGCGGGGTCATCTGTGCCTAACGGGAAGTGCGGCGGCGGAGAGGCGGATGGTCTTCTGAAGCTGAAGGATTCTTCGCGGCGCTATCGTGATAAAAGAGGATTCCATGGCTGCGAAGATTGCTGATGAGGGCGCGAAGATTGTCAGCCACTTCTTCATTCGTGAGCAACATCGCGAGCGCGCCGTCGCCCGAAGTCGCTTCGTTCAGGACATGCCCGGCGGTCTGGATCGTCTTGCGCGCGTCGCCGACCGCGAGCTGCACTTTATCGGCCGCTTCCTTCGCCGAGCCCATCGTGCCGTCGGCCTTCTCGAGCACGCCGTCGATCTTTTTTGACGACTCGGAGAGAGCGGCGGTCGTCTTGCTCAGGTTGGCGAAGGTTTCCTGCAAATGATCCATGTTTTTTTTCGACAAGGCCTGCTCATTCAATCGACTGACGGCGGTGTCGATCTTCGCCACCGTCCCGCGCAGGTCCTTGATCAAGGCCCCGCCTTCCTTCGTGATGTCGTCGAGGCCTTTTTCGCGCGCGCCTTCCACCCGGGTATTTTTCGCGAGGTAGGCCTTCGGTCGTCCCGCCGGTGGATAGATGGAGACGAAGCGGTCCCCGAGCAGGCCAGAGCTGCCGACCGTGATTGTGCTTCCGACGGGAATTTTGACGTAGTCGTAAATCCGGAGCGGCACATCGACGCCCCGGCCGGAGGTGACGAGTTGCGGCGGGCCGGAGACGCGGCCGACCTTGGCTCCGCCTAACAAGACGTCGGAGCCCTGGAGCAGGCCGCTCGCATCCGCGAAATGGACGGTGAGGCCGTAGTAGGTTTTGAAGCCTTCGCCGAGCCGGCCGAATTGCACGACGAGCGCGGCGAGGATGGCCAGCCCGACAGCGACGAAAATCCCCACCTTCAATTCCAAGCCGCGATCCTGTTCGTTCATTTCGTTAGTCTGCGAGACGGGCGCGCCCGATCAGGAAATCCTGGATTAATGGATCGGGCGACGCCTGAATTTCCGCCGGGCTGCCGTAAAAGTAAATCCGCCCCTCGTGCAGATAGGCGATGTGATCGCCGATGTGAAACGCGCTCTTCATGTCGTGGGTGACGACGATGCTCGTGACGTGGTAGCGCTCCTGGAGCCGGCGAATGAGACGATTGATGCTGTCGGAAACGACCGGGTCGAGACCGGCGGTCGGCTCATCATAGAGAATGCAGGAGGGACGGTTGATGATGGCGCGGGCGAGGCCGACGCGCTTTTTCATTCCGCCGCTCAGGTTGACTGGCATCTTCTTCTGCTGGCCCTCGAGCTCGATCACCTCCAGCATCTCGGCGATCTTTTGTTCGATCACAGACTGGTCGCGCTCGCCCGCTTCGCGCAAAGGGAAGGCGATATTTTCCTCCACTGTCATGGAATCAAAAAGCGCGCCCCCTTGGAAAAGGATGCCGACTTTGCGCCGCACGCGGGCCAACTGGCGCTCGCTCAGGCCGGTAATGTTCTGGCCGTCGATCCAGATTTCGCCCTCGTTAGGCTTCATCAGGCCGACGAGGTTTTTCAGGAGGACGCTTTTCCCGCCGCCGCTCCGCCCGATGATGACGAGCGTCTCGCCCACCCCGACGCTGATGTCGACGCCGCGCAGGATTTCCTGGTTGCCAATGCGCTTCTTCAAGCCGCGGACGGCGATCATTGGTCGGGCGTCACGAGCGCCCTTCGCGAGTCGCGGCGCGTCCTGAGTCGGTGCGGTGATTCGGCTCATCGCTTCATTCTACTGCCAGCCGGCCGGGAAAATGACGTTGAGGAACATGGTGAGGAAGAAGTTAGAAATCAGGATCGCGAGCGAAGCATTGACGACCGCTTCGGTCGTGGCGCGGCCGACGCCGACGGCGCCTTCGCGGCTGTTCAGGCCTTTGTGGCAACTGATGAAAACGATCAGGATGGCGAAGCAAAATCCTTTCGTTAGGCCCATGATGATGTCGCGCATCAGCGTCCAGCGCACCATGTTCGCGACGTAATACGGGCCGGGAATATCGAGCAGACCGGTCGAGACAAAATAGGCGGCGAGCAAGCCGAAGAAGATGCATTCCGCGACGAGCAACGGCATCGAGATCATCATCGCGAGCATCCGCGGCACGACGAGATAGTCGACCGGGTGCACGGCGAGGGCGCGGAGGGCGTCGATCTGTTCGGTGACCTTCATCGTGCCGATCTCGGCCGACATTGCGGCACCGACTCGGCCGGTCACCATCAGGCCAGTCAAGACCGGGCCGAGCTCGCGAAAGAGCGCCGCCGAAACGACCGCGCCGACTCCGGATGCGACCCCCAGTTTGTTGAACTGAAAATAAGTCTGGGCCGCAAAAACGGCGCCGGTAAATCCGCCGGTGATGACGACGACGAGCTGCGAGAGAAGACCGATATCGACCATCTGCCGAAGGAAGAGGCGCCAGCGCATCCGATGGGTAAGAGCAGAGCGAATTGATTCCGCCGCCAGGACGACGAGCTCGCCGAGGTAGGTGAAAAAGGCCAGGACGACCCTGCCGAGGCCGGTCAGGAAACGGACAACCATGGGATCGAGAGTGCGGCGCGCGGCGCCGGCCGATCAGGCACTGAGGAGCTGCGTCTTGGAGCGCGGCCGCAGCTCGGGTGGAATCGCGCCGACGAAGCGCGGCTCGAGGCCGAGCTTGATGAAGATGGCGCGAATCTCCCGGAAGGTCACGCTCGGTTCGTCCAGCTCGAGATAGACGATGTCGTGATTGCTATCGACCTTGTAGCGCAAACTGGGGATCGCTTCGAGTTCATGATCGAGTTCGAGGATCTTGTTCAAGTCGCGCACGCCGGCCGCGTAGACTTCCAATTCGATCATGTTTTCCTGGCGGCCATTCTAACCAGCAAGGGCGAGCGATGCAAAAGTGAATTGAGCGCGCGCGGCCCGCGCCGCTATCGTGTCGAATGCGAGCCGCGCCTTTGCTTTTCGTTAGTCTGCTTTTCCTCGCCGGCTGCGAGACGATGCCGCGCAGAGTCGAGGAAGCTCGCGCCGCGATGGGGAAAAGCATCGCGGCCGAGCCGCGCGGGAATTACTTCATCGGCCGCCGCTATTTTAAGGAAGGCTTTCACTTCTGGGGCTATGTCCGGCGGCCCGGCGAGCCGTGGAGCACGGCGCAGCTCGTCGTCCTGAACGAAAATCAGAAACTCGCCCCGGATCGCGAAGTCTTGAAAATCGGAAGCGACAACAATGACGAATACAAACTGCGCGGATATTTCAGCGGCGATAAAATTTACGAACTGGTGAGCAATCGGTTTCTGCCGGAGTTCGTCCTCCAAGACGCCGAGCTGATCTCGACCAATCCGCCGCCGATCTTCGAAAGCCAGCTCCACGGTCCGCCGGGGAAACCCTCCGGGATCGAGCGGCCGCTCTAGGGGCTCTCTCCGGCAAGGCGCGTTGCGGGCCGGACGAAGCTGCGATACATCATCGCATCCGATTGCCCGATGAGATTTCACCCGCGCGCCGTTCTGTCGTTGTTCGTTAGTCTGCTTTTCCTTGCCGGCTGCGAGACGATGCCGGAAGGGATTCAGCAGGCGCGGGTCGCGATGTTCCAGAAGATCCAGACGGAGGCGCCGGGCGATTATTTCATCGGGCGGCGCTACTACAAACCCGATTACAAAATCTGGGGCTACGTCCGCCGCCCGGGTCAGCCCTGGAGCACGGCGCAGCTCGTGATGTTGAACGAGAACTACAAGCTCGCGCCCGATCGCGAAGAGGTGAATTTCGGCTACGACAACAATTACGAATACAAGCTCTACGGCTACTTCAGCGGGGACAAGGTCTACGAACCGGCGAGCAACGGCGTTTACCCGGAGTTCGTGCTCAAAGGCTACGAATTGATCTCGACCAATCCGCCGCCCATTTTCAAGAGTCAGTACAGCGGCCGGGGGGACAATCGATACCAAATCGAAAAGCCGGAGTAAGCAGAGCGATCCGCGCCTGAAGGCCAACCGAACGAAGCGGGACCGGCTGGCCGAGGAATTCCTCACTTTCCTCGAGGTCGAGCGCAACGCCTCGCCGCGCACCCTTTGTATTTATCGCGACGCGCTCCGCGATTTCCGCGCGCAGAAGAACGTGCCCGACTGGCGGCAGTGTCAGCCGGAGCATTTCCGCGATTATCTTTTCGGATTGATGAAGCGGAAACAGGCGCGTTCCTACGTGCGGCTGCAATTCTCCGCCCTCCGCAGTTTCTACCGTTTCCTCCTGGCGCGGAATCGCCTGACGAAAGATCCAGTCCGTGAAATTCAACTTCCAAAAGCGGAAAAAAAATTACCCCTCGTCCTGACCCAGACGCAGGTGGCCGAGCTGCTCGCCGCGCCTCTCGCGGTCAAGAAACTGAAGAGCGCGCCGGTCTGGATGCCGCAACGCGACGCCGCCATCATGGAGGTTTTCTACAGCAGCGGCTTGCGCCTCGCCGAGCTGGCGGCGCTCGACGTCAACGATCTTGATCTCTACACCGAGTCGGTTCGCGTTCTCGGCAAGGGGCGGAAGGAACGGGTCTGTCCGGTGGGCGCGCCGGCCCTGGAGGCGGTCTCACGTTATCGCGCGGCCGCCAACGTGCATAGCGGTCCGCTCTTTCTCAACAAAAGCCGGCGCCGGATCGCGCCGCGCTCAATCTGGCTGATCTTGAAACGTTATCTGCGGCATACGTCGATTCCGATCTCGCTCAGCCCGCACAAGCTGCGGCATAGTTTCGCCACTCATCTGCTCGATAACGGCGCCGACCTGCGGAGCGTCCAGGCATTGTTAGGCCACGCCAGTCTCTCCACCACCCAGATCTATACCCACGTCACGACCGAGCGGCTGAAGAAGGTGTACGCCGACGCGCATCCACGCGCCTGACGAACGATGCGCGGGAAGATGTCGCGGCGCGCAAGGCGGATCTTTTTCGGAAGGAATTGCCCGGCGAATCTACGAGCCCGCGGCGCTCCAGTCGGACTTCACGCGCCAGACTTTCATCCTAACCGTGCCCGGTAGGCGACCTGAGAAGTCCGTTACGGGACGACCGTCAAGGTGAGATCATTCCCGTCGCCGCCGTGGTAGCTGGCCTGGAGGTTGTTCCCGTTCACATTCACGATCGCGCCTTCGGCCAGGTTGTTGAACGTGCCGCTGATCGGGTTCGCGCTCGTGTTGCTGATCACGATCAGGACAGTCCCGCGCCTGATTCTTCCCTGAGTCGTTCCGCTGATCGCCAGGCTGGCGTTGTTGATCGTCACCCCGTTGGCCACGACCAGATCGCTCCGCGCTTTGTTCTTATTCGCCTTGAAGGTGTAAGTGTAGGTCGCATCCGACTGCAAGGTCAGGCTGCTTTGCAGGGTGAGGGTGACCTGCTTGTTCGTCCCAAAGGCCGGGGCCAGAAACGCGCCGCTCCCGCTTCCTGTTCCGACTGTGACCGCGCCGAAGATGATACCGCTCCCGCCCAGGGTGCCAGTGTTGGCCATCACCGCGCCC
>DASXDC010000079.1:0-6548 GCA_036490855.1 Chthoniobacterales bacterium | reverse complement strand
TTTCCGGCTTGCGCGAAAGCGCCGAGAGCGAAGAAAAGGGCGAGGGTGGCCCCAGAAAGAGGAATGTGTGCCTTCATAGTTAAGCGAGGTTCTGATTTGGTGCGGGTCGCGGTCAAGAACAATCAATCGCGCGGGCCGGCGCGAATCTACCCACTCGCGCGCTTGGCCTCGTCGGGATTGGGAAAGGATGGAGAAATTGGGGTCAGCTTCGGAATCTCGCTAGCCAATCTTCATTTGGCATCCGAAGAGGCAAATGGTCGGAAAATCCGGCTCCGAACTCATGATCGACAGTAGCTGGTTTGGCCCGCCGCTTTTTCCCTAGAGCGGTGATTGCGATTCCGGCGCGAGCCGCGAAATTAACGACGATGGCTTTCGTGACCACTCTCGATCAGTTGCCGGCGGCCGAATCGCCGCTCCTGCGGCGCTTCGCGCGCCTGATCGAGCCTAACGACGATCGGGAACTGGAAAGCATGGCCCAGGAAGCGCAGACCCTGAGCCGGCGGTATTTCGGACGCACGATGCGCATGTTCGCGCCGCTCTATTTGAGCAATGAATGCATCAACAACTGCCGCTATTGCGGCTTCTCGCGCGATAATCCAATCCTGCGCGTCACGCTGACGGTCGAGCAGGTGATGGCGGAAGCGCGCCACCTCGCGGCGCAGGGATTTCGCCAACTGCTCCTCGTGGCGGGCGAACATCCGAAGTTCGTCAGCGGCACTTACCTTGCCGATTGCGTGCATGCTCTGCGTCCGATGTTTTCATCCATCTCGCTCGAGCTCGGGCCGATGGAAACGGCGGAATACGAGCCGCTCGTCGCAGCGGGCGCGGAAGGGCTGGTCGTTTACCAGGAGACCTACAACCGCGGAGTTTATGCCGAAATGCATACCTCGGGACCGAAGCGTGATTTCAACTGGCGGCTCGATTGTCCGGAGCGAGCCTATGCGGCCGGTTTTCGGCGGATCGGGATTGGGGCGTTGTTTGGCCTCGCGGCCTGGCGGCCGGACGCGATGGCGCTGGCCGCTCATCTTGAATATCTCCTCAAGCACTGCTGGCAATCCGATCTCACTGTCAGTCTGCCGAGACTGCGGCCGGCGGCGGGGGAATTCATCCCGCCCTTCTCGTTAGGCGAGCGCGAGCTGGCGCAGTTGATCTGCGCTTTTCGCCTTTGTTTTCCGCAAGTCGGCATCGTCCTGAGCACGCGCGAACCGGCGCCGTTGCGCGACGCGCTGGCGTCGTTAGGCGTGACGAGCATGAGCTCGGGCAGCCATACCGAACCGGGCGGCTACACCGGGCAGGGGCGCAATGCGGTCCACCAGACGGTGCGCGGACGCATCCTGCCGCCGGATGAAACAACCGATGCGCTTGCCACCGGCCAGTTTGAGATCAGCGATGACCGCTCCCCGGCGGAGGTGGCCGACGTCCTGCGCCGGCGCGGTTTAGAACCGGTCTGGAAGGATTGGGACCAGGCGCTGGTCGCGAAATGAAGATCTTCCTGAACGGCGAAGAAGCCGAGTGCGAAGACCGAATCAGCGTCCAGGAATTGTTGCAACGGCATCGGCTATCACCCGAAACGATGCTGGTGGAGTTAAACGGGAGCGCGCTTCATCGCCGCGAATGGGCCGCGCAAAAACTGCGGCCTAACGACCGGCTTGAGATCCTGCGGGTCGCGGCCGGCGGCTAGCGCCTGACGACAGTCGTCGGCTGGCTAGTCCGCTTTCTCTTCCGCCTTCTCGGCCTTTTGCACGATGTCGCCGGAAGTGAAGAGGATACCCTGTAAAATTTCGCGCCAATCCGGTTTGCGCCGGAGGAGAAATTCGAGGTCCATCCCGAAGTGCTTGAACTCCTCCTTCTGGGCGTTCTGCATGATCGCGACTGCTTCCTTGTTTTTCTCGACTGCCATCCGCTGCTCGTACCAATCGATCGCCTGCGCTTCCTCGATGACGGAAAGGATCATGCGCGCGAAGGTGCGCGTCTCTTCCGGTAGTTCGTTGGGCGGCTCGTGATACTGGTCGAATCCCATCTGAGATCATCGCGCGTCGGCGCAGTTATGGACTGTTCGTGATGTCATAAACTTCCACCAGTCCGACACCGGTCACGCCACTGACATCGGAGAGGACGGCGGTGTAACTGCCGGGCGGTAAGGTGACGAGGATCGCCGCCTCGAGCGAATTCGTCGGCTGCAGCCCGGTCGCGGTCAGATCCACTGCCTGGGTGTCCTGCCAGTTGTCGTCTGACGCGATCGCCTGACCGAAGCTGTTAAAGAGAGTGAGGGTCGGGTTCGGAAGCGGAGCGGAGACAAAGCTGGCGAGGGAGGGGCCGAGCCCGCGAATAACGAGCACCTTCGAATTCACCCCGCCGACGATCACGCCCGCGATCATGACGCCGTCACCGGTTTCGACCGAGCCGCGGGTGGAGATGTTTTGTAACTGAGGAGTAATAAGCGAATTCAAATCGTAGACTTCGACGAGGCCAATGTTTTGCGTTCCATCAACACCCGGCAGGACGACGGTGTAGGCGCCGGGTCCAAGAGTGGTGAAGACGGCCGCTTCCTTCGGATCGGTCGGTGCGAGGCCGCTATCGATGAGCTGCTGTGCGTTGGGATCGGTCGCCCAATCGTCGTTGCTCGCGATCAGTTGACCCGAAGAATTGAAAAGTTGCAGGCTCGGATCAAGTAACGCGTCGGGCAGGAGAGCGCTGAGCGAGGGACCAATCGCGCGCACGACGATGTTCTTGGTCGCGGTGCCGTTGCCAAGAATGAAACCGCCGATGAGAACGTTCTCCCCCGTCTCGATCCGGCCGCGAGTGGAAATATTGATTAGCGCCTCTCCGGAAGGCGTGGGACTGGGCGTGGTCGATGGCCCGGGGGTGGGAGTAATACTGGGTGCGGGTGTCGCGCTCGGCGTCGGAGTAGCGGACGGGGTCGGAGTGATGCTCGGAGTCGGAGTCACACTCGGAGTGGGAGTGATACTGGGCGTCGGGGTCGCGCTTGGGGTAGGAGAGATGGTCGGCGTGGGAGTAGCCGTCGGGGTGACAGTCGGTGTCGCTGTTGGTGTGGGAGTCGGCGTCGGCGTCGCCTCCGCAGAGACGGCAAAGCTGGCGTAGCCTTCGCTTGGATTCTGCGTTCCACTCCCAGAATCGGTCGTGAAAAGATTCAGATTGATCGTCGCCCCGGCAGTCGGGACGGCCCAGACGCTCCCACCATCGGGATTGTTCGTCGCGTTACCGTAGAAGAGCGGGTTATAGGTTCCGTAGTTGTTGCCGGCGCCCGGTTTCGTCCCGGCCTGAAATTGGGTCTGCGTGATCTGAGGAAACCAGCGCAGGGCCAGCAAATCGCCCGCCGCCAGGGTGGGAAAGCTCGCGGTGCTAATCGTTAGCACATTGAGCGTCTCATTCGGCCCGCCAGAGCTATTGGATCCCGCGGCCGAGCTCGGGACGGTCGTTAGGGAAAGCAGGATGTCGTTCCCGGAAACGTATTGTCCGGGCGCGAGCGTGTTGGAGAAAGTCCCGTCACCACCCGCGGCGACGAGGGCGAGAACGGACCCTGCGGGCATTGCCGTGGCGGCATTTGTTCGCAGTTTCCCGGCGTCGAGAATGACGGTGAAATCGGCGAAGGCCGATGTGCAGGCGAAGGCGAAAAAGAGAAAAAAAAGCCTGCGCACGATCTTAACCTTCATCGTGCAGTCATCGCGGTAAAGCTCCCTTTGAGACATTTTGCGGCGCAGGCTCGGACACCGTGCGTTCGATGACACGGCCGACTAGGCCCGTTTCCGGCGCAAGCCGAAGACAAGCGCGCCGATCGTTCCGACGGAGAGCAAGGCGACGCTCGAAGGCTCGGGCACGACCGAGAATTGAGCGTAGCCTTCGCTCGGATTCTGCGTGCCGCCGAAATCCGAGGAAGTAGTGAAGAAATTCAGATCGATCGTCGCGCCGCCGCTCGGGACCGCCCAGGCATTTCCGCCATCGGGATTGTTCGTCGCGTTGCCGTAGAAGAGCGGGTTATAGGTTCCGAAGTTATTTCCGCCAACCGGCGTCGCGCCGAGAGCAAATTGCGCCGCCGTGATTTGCGGGAACCAGCGCAGAGCGAGCAGGTCCCCGGTCGCAAGGGTGGGAAAATTGGTCGTGCTGATCGTCAGCGTGTTCAACGTTTCGTCGGCGCCACCGGCGGTGTTGAAGGCGCCGAAAGATCCGGGGACGGAAATCACGGAAAGCAAAATGTCGTTACCGGCCGCATATTGACCCCCCGCGAGAGTGTTGGAAAAAGTCCCGTCACCGCCGGCCGCGACCAGGACGAGGACCGAGCCAGCCGGCATCGCCGTTCCCATGTTTAACTTCAGTTTGCCCGCATCGAGCAGAACCGTGAAGTCAGCGAAGGCCGAAGTCGTCAGCGCGAGAAAAAGCAGAGCGAGTAGTTTTTTCATGAGTGCGTTTAGTAGGTGGGAGCGTTTGTCCAGTAAATCGGAGTGCCAGCGCCGTTGCCGGCTTTGCGGATGATGAGCGCGCTGCCGGCGGGAACGAGGTCGTTCCCGTGATCGGTCGCGTTATCGCCGAAAATCCGCCAGCCGACTCCGTTGCCGGTATCTCCGTTCACGTTGTTGCCGTAGAAGTAGACGGCGCTCGGCGATTTGTTAAGAGCGACGATGGTGTTGTCGAAAGCGAACAGTTGGTCCTGAAATGCCCGCGTCGAGGTGGTGGGGACAAATGACCCATCGGTCGGATTCAACCCGGTCGCAGTCAGCGGCACGCCGACCGGGCGAAGCATCGAGACGGAATTGTCGCGCGCGGAGGCGGCGTTGGTCAGCTCAGGCACGGCAAATTCTTTGCTCAGGACGCCGCCGACGGCGGTAAGCGGAAGAGTCGGAGCTCCGTTCAGGTTGCGCACGATGAAATAGCCGTCCGGGATCAGGATGTCGTCGCCGTGGTCGGTCACGTTATCCCCGAAAAGCCGCCAGCCGATGCCGTTGTTTGGGTCGCCGTTGACGTTGTTGCCGAAAAAATAAACTGCGGAGGCGGAAGGGTTGATGCCGGTGGCGTTGTAGTTCGGAATCAGAATCTCCGTCTGGAAAGTGCGGGTCGAGCTCGTCGGCGTGAAGGAGACACTGGCGTCGGTCGCCGGATAAATCGTGTTGAGCGTCCAGTAGGGAATGATCACGACCTGCGCATTCGCCGGGAGGCCGGTCAGCGTGTCGTTAGTCGTGTCGAGCGAGACGGTATCGGAAGTGTTGGCCGTGATGGAATAGGTATGACCTTCTTTCGGATTGGTCGTTCCGGCGGGCCCGATCAGCGCGTAGTAATGGTTAGGCTGCGTGCCCTGGGCGTAGACAAATTGATCCGTCGTCCAGCCGGGCGATCCCGAGACCGTCATGGTGCTGCCGGTGAAGGAGGAGACCGCGCCGACAAACGACTGCGGCCGGGTGAACGGAATCGAGACCAGCGTATCCGAGTTACTCAGGCAGGAGGTGGTGGTGAAGCCGACCGAATCGGTTACGACGCTATCGGCCTGACTAATGGCCGCAAATAGCAGCATTCCCGTCGTGGCCGAGAGGGCGGCGATGCGGCGTGGAAGGCAGAATGAGAGCATCTTTTAACTGACGGCGAAAATGGAGCGAATCCGGATAGATAGAGGAGTTTCGTGAAGAGGTCCGGAGATGGGCGAAATGCTTAGCGAGTTTACTTTTCCAGAGCAAGGAAATTCTCCGTTAATGCGTTAACCGAAACGCCGCTAATTTCCGAAGGTAATTTCCGCTGCTTCCAAGTGCGGTCAGAGGGCATTTTTGCGTTGCCCGCCAGCTCCGTCGATAATCGCACATGCGGCGCCTTGTCTTGCTCCTTCTTTCCTTTGCTGCCGTTCACGTTGTCCGGGCGGATGAAGGGATGTGGCTTTACAACAATCCACCGCTCAAACAGCTCTCGGAAAAATATCACTTCGAGCCCTCCGCCCAATGGCTCGAACATCTGCAAAAGGCGAGCGTCCGTTTCAACTCCGGCGGGAGCGGCTCCTTCGTTTCGCCTAACGGATTGGTCATTACCAATCATCATGTTGGCGCGGACACGCTGCAGAAGTTGAGCAGCGCGGAGCACAACTATTTGCGGGAAGGTTTCTACGCCAGGACGCAGACCGAGGAACAGCGTGCTCTCGATCTCGAGTTCAATGTTCTCCAGTCGATCGAGGACGTGACCGAGCAGGTGAACAGCGCGGTCAAACCCGGAATGGATGCCGCTGCCGCGCACGAGGCGCGCCGCGCCGCGATCGCCGCGATCGAGAAGGAGTCGAACGATCGGACCGGACTGCGGAGCGACGTCGTCACTCTTTACGAAGGCGGCTCCTACCAGCTTTATCGCTACCGGCGCTACACTGATGTGCGGCTCGTTTTCGCGCCCGAGCAGCAGGCGGCGTTCTACGGTGGCGGTCCCGACAATTTCGAATATCCGCGCTACGATCTCGATATCTGCATCTTCCGCGTCTACGACAACGGGAAGCCAGCGCAGATCGAAAACTACCTGAAATTCAATCCGTCCGGTCCGCAGGAAAACGATCTCGTTTTCGTCAG
>DASXDC010000078.1:0-9368 GCA_036490855.1 Chthoniobacterales bacterium | reverse complement strand
CCAGCTACTCGTAACGGAGCGCTTCGATCGGGTCGAGCGAAGCGGCCCGATAAGCCGGATAGAGCCCGAAACCGATCCCGATCGCCGAGCAAACAACCAAGCCTGCGATCGCCCAACCGAAGGGAAAAATAAGGTTCACCTTTAACCAAAGCGCGAGCAGGTCGCCACCCAGCACCCCGAGCAGAATCCCGACGATGCCGCCGGCCTCGGAAATAAAAACAGCCTCGGTAAGAAACTGGCGAAGGATGTCTTGATTGCGCGCGCCGATCGATTTGCGGACGCCGATCTCTTTCGTCCGCTCCGTCACGCTCACGAGCATGATGTTCATGATCCCGATCCCGGCGGCGAGAAGCGCAATCGTGCTGATGACGAAGGCGCCGATCCGGATCACGCCCGCGATCGAAACGAAAGCGCTCTTCAGCGAGTCGTTGGTGTAAATTTCGAAATCGTTTTCCTCCTCCGCCTTGAGCCCGCGCGCGATGCGCATCGCTCCGACTGCGCGATCGAAGGTGCGGTTGTAGTCCATCTGCGAAAATGACTGCGTGGCGATGTTAACCGTGCGATTGGCCGAGCCGTAATCCTCGAAATAACGCGTGATCGGCATGACTGCGATATCGTCCTGGCTCTGTCCGAACGCAGTGCCGCGTTCGCCCATCACACCCACCACTGTATAGGTATGGCCGCCGAGCTTGATCACCCGGCCGATGGGAGACTCGTGCGGGAAGAGTCGGCTTTCGATTTCGTGACCGATGAGCAAGACCCGTCGGCTGAGCGCGACATCCTCGTCATTGAGATTGCGGCCGTAGGCCAGGGTATAGGCATTGGCGGCGAGGAAACTCTTGTTTGTTCCTACGATCGTTAGGCTGGGCGTTGTCTTGACCCCGTTGTAGACCGCCTGCTTGCCGTCATCGAAAACCTTCAGGCAGACTTCCCGCGCGTTGCCTTCCATCAACGTCGCGTAGCGCTGCGCGTCCCGATAGGAAATGTCGCGCCGGTTTTCATACTTCTTCGAGCCCGACCCGCCGGCATGAACTGTCACCGGATATTTTGCGAACTGGAAGATATTGGAACCGAAAAGCGTCAGCCCGGTCTCAATCGAAGCCTGCATCGCGCCAATCGCGGTCATGACCGAAATGACGGAGAAGACGCCGATCGTGATGCCGAGCATGGTGAGGGAGGAGCGGAGCTTATTCGCTCCGACCGAAGCCAGCGCCATCGTAAGGATCTCGCGAAATTGCATCTTCTGAATCTGAATCTGAAACTCTAACTCTACTCGTAACGCAGCGCCGTGACCGGGTCGAGCCGCGAGGCCGACCAGGCGGGCGCGAGGCCGGAGATGAGCCCGGTCAGGACGGAGACGATCATGCTAGCGATGACCAAGCCTAACGAAAAGCGAATCGGAAAAGATGGGAACGCTGTCGCCATCCCGAAGCACATCAGATAGGCGAAGATCAATCCGATCAGGCCGCCGACGAGACAGAGCGCGGTCGATTCAATGAGGAACTGGAGCAGGATGGTGCGGCGGCGCGCGCCTAACGCTTTCCGCGTCCCGATCTCTTTTGTCCGCTCCTTCACGCTCACGAAAGTGATGTTCATGATCCCGATCGCCCCGACGAAAAGCGAAAGCCCGGTGATGAAAAGTCCCGCGATTGCAATCGTCGCTTTGACAGCGTCGAGCGTGCTCTTAAAAGCCTGTTGTTCGTTGATGTTGAAGTCGTCGCGCTTCTCCGGCGGGAGAGAGCGCAGGCGGCGCACTATTCCGGTCAGCTCATCGCGCGCATCTGCCATGTGAGTTTTGTCGCGCACTTTCACCCGGACGTCGGCTTCGCTTTTCGCGCTGAAATATTTTTTGAAAGCGGGAAGCGGAATCACCACGATTGAATCCAGACTGAAGAGCCCAAGGAAAGTTCCCTGGCGCGAGAGGGTGCCGACGACCTTGAAAGCATGGCCATTGATCAGCACCCGTTTGTCGAGCGCGCTGCGCCCCGCGAAAAGTGCATCGGCGACGTCGTAACCGACAAGGCAGACTTCCGCGCCGCCGCGCGATTCGAGTTCGTTGAAGAAGCGGCCTTCGCTGCAATCCAGTGTTGAGATCAGCGCGTAATCGGCCGTCGTCCCGAGAATGTAAACGTTCTCAACTTGATTATCGCCCGACTTGACCGAGCGGAGCAAACTCATCGTCGGGACCGCGATCATGAGGTTGGTGTTCGGGTTGGTCGCGATCGCGTGATTGATTTTGTCGGCATATTCGGTCCGGATTTTTTTTCGGTCGCGGTAGTTCCACCAATCGTTCATCCGCGTCCATGGCCACTGTTCGATGTAGAGAACGTCATCGCCGATCACCGCCATGCTTTTGTCGAATCCGGCCGAGATGCCGTTGATCGCCGTGCCCATGAGCGTAACGGCGACGATGCCGATGATGACTCCGAGCGCGGTCAGAATGGAGCGAGTTTTATTCGCGGCCATCTGTGCGGCGGCGATCTTCCAGCTTTCGGTCAGCTCGTAGAGGAACCGCTTCATTTTCTGGCGAAAAAGTATCCGCGCCTTAAACGGTCGCGAGCAGTTTCGCTTACGCTTACGACTTTCGCTTTGGCTTCGTTGCCTTCGCTGTCGTTACTTTCGGGCTTTTCTCCGGCGGCTGCGGGTCGGTGACAGGAAGGGCCCGCTTATAACCGAAGAGGGAATAATCGTAGAGCATGTTCGTCGTGGTATCGGGCACGTCTTGACATTCGCGAATGCCCTGAGGGTAATGCTCCGGCCTGATAAAACTTTCGTAGACGGCCGCGAGTTGTTGATCGCCTTTTTTCATTAACCGACGCGCACTGGCCTGCGCAACGAAACGCGCCACCTGCACTGCGGCCGCGTAAGCCGGATTCGCGACCGCCGAGGCGCCTTGGATCAATGTATAAAGGCTGCTGGCAAAGAGCGAGAAATCCGGCGCGCTGAGGATGTCGTTCACCTCGCTGGCCGCTTCGCGGATATCGCTCGATGAGCGGATGGCGAGAAAGATCCAGGTGAAGGCTTCGGGAATTTCCTCCGACTCATGCAGAATCAACCCGGTATCGCCGAATCGCACCGGCACCTTGTCCTGCACCCGGTCGATCTCAGTCAGCTCGCGCGTGCTCAAGGCCTGGCCGACCAGAGCCGAGAGCATCGCTTGGCGAGCAGCCGGATCGTTGCTGTGCATCCATTCATCGAGCTCGGGAAGATTTTGATCTGATCGCGAGACAAAGCTGAGGAACTTTACCTTCGCAAAGTCATGGCCGAAAATTCCGAGGCCTGATTTGATGCCACCGTTATCGACGAAGCGAACGCCATCGATGCGGAAATAAAACATAGTGTTGTCCTCCTGATCGAGCTTTCATAACCGGCATCGGCTCCGGATGGGAAGCGCGAATCGCGGCGCAGCCTGCTATTTTCCGTCTGGTATCGTCTGGACCTTAGGTGGCTGTCCGAAACGGTACGGAGCATCGCCGGACGGAGCACAATCCCGTAGACGCTGGGATGGAAGTTTGCCGGCTTCGGCCCGGCAACAACTTAATGCGAGAAATCTTTCTCCGTTGGACAGCAAATGTCTGACAGGTGCTGCGAGAATTTTCGCATGACAAAAAATATCCGACTCAATTCCCGCATCACCGCCTCTCTCGTTCAGCGGCCGACAACGCTGCGTGTTCCGCGCGGTCTGGCGATGCTGCGCGCGCTTCGTCTGCGGCTCGCGGCCGAAAAGCATCCGCGGTTTTTCCAGGAAGAGTTCCAATTTCTTAAGTAGCGGACCGGCAGGATGGTGCGCGATGCAGGGTTCGAACCTGCGACTTCTTGCGTGTGAAGCAAGCGCTCTACCACTGAGCTAATCGCGCCCGAAATCGAGCGACGTAGACTTACAGCGCTCCGTCGGGCGGGCAACTCTTTTGCGCTCCGCGTCGCAGGAAGGGTTAGGCCTTTTCTGCCACGGAACCCAGTGGCAGAGCGGGCTCGGGTTTCGACACGAATGGTTTCCGCCGCGGCCGGAATGATGGGGTGCGGGTCGAAAGAACTTCCCGAAAATAAATCGCGACCGCCGCCAGCAGGAGCCAGGATGCAATCGGCCGCGCCCGCGAGAGAAGATCGATCGTGTGCAGGGTCGGTCCGAGCTTTTTATCCATCAAAAGCACCTGCACAATCATGGCCGCGCTCATGGCGGAGAAGAGGAAGTGGAGCAGGCTGAGCCGCACGCTGACCCCGAGCGCGACGGCGCTCAGAACGGCGCCCCAGAGCAAGTAGCGCTCGTGCATTTGCGCGAGGAGCGCGAACATGATGAGCCACGGCGCGGCAATCGCGATCAGTACCCGTGGATCGCGATTGCGCCAATGCCGCGCCGTGCCGCGGGCGCAGAGCGCGAGCCCGACGAGGTAAATCAGGCGGAGCGTCCACTGCAGGTTGAGCGAAAGACCGAATGAGCCGAGATGGCCGGAAACAAACGGCTCCTTCAGCTCCCAACCCCAATCGGAGAGGACGGAAGGGAGGTTGTAGCAGGAGCTGATGAAGAGATACGGATAGCGCTCGCTCCCGTAGAGAAATCCGATTTTCAGCCAGGAAAAACTCCCGTCGCCAAATCCGGCGACGAAAAAAGCCGCCACTCCTCCGAGGCCGAATGCCGTCACGCTGGCGGAACGCCAGCCGCGTCGCCAGCAGACTGCGGCGATCACTAGGACGATGGCGGCGACGATCATCCACGACATCAAATTGCGAAGGAGCCAGGGCGAAACAACCAGCGCAAAGGTCCCAACGAAGCCGGCGAGGACGCGACCGAGTCGTCCCCAGCGTTTTTGCCACATTGGCCAGAAGAAGAAAAACGGCGTCACGAAAAGGAGCTGACCTTTCAGCATGCTGCCGAGGGCGAGAAGGCAGCCGCACCAAAACCACCGTCTCCTCAGGGCAGCGAGCGCGGCGAAGATAAAGAAGGGCAAAATCCAGACGTCCCATTGCGGCCAGGCATGCGCATCGAGGATGAGCGATGGCTCGAGCCAGACGACCGTCGCCGCTGCCAGGCCGCAGATCGTCCCGCGCTCCGATGGCGGAAGCCGGTGCAGCAGACCAGAATCCGTCGCGCCCGAAGCGCGCCGCAGGCCCAGCCTAACGAGAAGGAAAATTCCGGCCGCCGTCAGGATTTCGCAAAAAAGATTCACCGCCAGAAGCGGCTCGACGTAGTCGGGTGTGCCGTCTTCAATCCCGGGAAATTTCGCCCGCACGTCTCGCGCCCAGATCGACATCGTGAGGAGGCGCAGAGGTGGATAATCGAGGTAGTAATTGTTCTCGTAAGCCTCTTCTTCGACCCGCTCATAGAGTCCGAGATAACCGCGGGCAAAGGTTCGCCACGAATCCGGTTTTGCTCCGGGCGAAAGGCGCATTCCTTCCTTTATCGTTTGGCTGCCCCAGTAAAACCCGTTGGCGATGTCGCGCTGAAAGCGGAGATGGGTCGTCTGTTCCCACGCGACACTGCGCAACCAAAGCCCGCTGAAAAAAAGTCCGCTGACGAGGAGCACGAGGACGACGTGCCGTCGGCGCACCATGCCGGAGGATTTGCCAACAAAACGGCTCGACTCCATCAAGCGCGCACCATCGTCGGCCTGACGAGAACCGGCAACTAAAGTTCCTCTTCGAAGTGCCGCCTCAGGCAGCGGCGAAGATTTCGTCAAACATGTAGAGGAAGCGGCGGATCTCGAACGGCTTGGTGAGATAATTTCGTGCCCCGGCAGAGAGCATCCGCTCGATTTGGCTCGGCGTGGCGTCGGCGCTGATTACGATGACCGGCGTTTGCTCTGTACCGGGCTGGTGTTGCAGCCGTTCCAGCACTTTGCTGCCGTGCATGTCGGGCAAATCGAGGTCGAGCAAAACCAGCTGAGGCGATTCGATTCGCGCCATCTCCAGTCCGCGTTCACCGGTTTCGGCCCAGAGGAGCTCGACTCCGGGACGCTCCCGGAGAACGTTTTCAATCAGGCGGAAATTAGGTTCGCTGTCCTCGACGTAGAGGACGCGCGGCCGGGCGCCATTATTGGGCACCACCAGCTTTCCATTAGGCGGGGCCGGCTTTTCCGGTACCATCGGCAGAATCACTCGCTCTTCGGCCGCGGGCGGTGTCTCCGCTTCGGCCTGAGATTGCAGTTTCTCGCGGACCCGCTGAGCTTCCTGAACTGACTTGAGCAGTTGTTCGCGCAGAACCTTGATCTCGAGCTGAGCGAGACGCAGCTCCTGGCGCAAACGATCATCATTTTCTGTCTTCATTTTATGGGTCACATTGAAGCCATCTTTAAGCCGGACGGCTCCTCGGCAATCGGGTAGCGCAGCTTCTTCGTCATCTCGAGGTCGCGGCGCATTTTGTTTTTGTGCGTGCAGAACAGCAGCGCGGTTTCTTCGGTGATGAGGTCGTCTTCGAAGGCACGCATGAGTGATTGATCGAAGCTGTGCCAGCCTAACGTGCTGCCGGCCTCGATGATCTCCTGGAAGGTGCGGTTTTCGCCTTCGCCGTAGAGAAGCGTCTCGCGGGTGCGGAGGCTGCTTCCCATGATTTCAGTCACGAGCAGACGGCCGCCGTCGAGGCGATTCACGAGTCGCTGGCTGACGATGAAACGCAGAGTGTCGGCGAGCCGTTCGCGCACTTGTTTTTCTTCGTCGGTCGTGAAGAGGCCGAGGATGCGGTTGATGCTCTGGCTCGCGTTGATCGTGTGCAGAGTGCAGAAGACGAGATGCCCGGTCTCGGATGCGGTCAGCGCGATCTCCATCGTTTCGCGGTCGCGGATCTCACCGATCAGGATCACCTTTGGCGCCTGGCGAAGAGCAGCGCGCAAACCGGTCGCGAAGTTGGGAAAATCCTTGCCCAGTTCCCGTTGGCTGAAAACTGCTTTGCCGAGCGGATGCACAAACTCGATCGGGTCCTCGAGGGTGACGACATGCACGGCCTCGGTCTCGTTGATTTCGTTCAACATCGCTGCCTGGGTCGTCGTCTTGCCGCTCCCGGTGCTCCCGGTCACGAACACGATCCCATGTTTCTCCCTGACGATCTCGCTGAAGATCGGCGGCAAGCCTAACGAGTCGAGCGTCGGCATTTGCGATTGCAGCTTGCGCATGACAATTCCGGGGCGCCCGCTTTGTTTGTAAATATTGACGCGGAATCGCGCGCGATGCGGCACTTCGTAGCTCGTGTCGCAGGAACCGGTCGCCGCCAGATCATCCGCCAGCCGTTCGCTGCCTTCCATCAGGAGCGCGGCGATGGCTTCGATGTGGGCAGGTTGAAGCGCTGCCTCCGGCGCCTCCATCGGCAGCTCATGCAGTTCTCCATAGCGCTCGACGAGCGGCGGCCTCCCGGTAACGAAGAGACAGTCCGAGAGACCATCGCCGCCTTCCAGCATGGCGATGAGGATGGATTGCAGATCTTCGTGGGTCATTTCGGTAGGCCGTGTGTTGGCGCGCCCTCCACCGCGGGTCTTTGCCAGCGGTGTCGGCGTCATTTTTTATTGCAAGATTTGTTCCACCCGCGGGCAGAATCTCGCTCCCTTGCCAATTAACGCTCGGCACTTATCTAAAGGGCATGTCCGAACACAAAATGACGCTCACCTGGAAGCGCGCCACGCCTGATTTCGAATACAAAACCTACAATCGCGATCACATCTGGAGCTTCGATGGCGGCCACGAAATGACGGCGACGGCCGCCCCGGCTTACCTCGGCAATCCCGAGAACGTCGACCCCGAAGAAGCATTCGTCGCGGCACTCTCGAGCTGCCACATGCTCACCTTCCTCGCCGCCGCCTGTAAGAAGAAATTCATGCTCGAGGAGTATGTCGACAACGCCGTCGGCCACATGGAAAAGAACGCCGAAGGCAGGCTCGCGATCACCCGGGTGGAGCTGCATCCGCGGCTCAAATTCTCCGGCGACAATCAGCCGACCGAGCAGGAGATCGAAGCGATGCACCACTTCGCCCACGAGAACTGTTTCATCGCGAACTCGGTTAAGACCGAGGTCACGGTCGCGAAATAAAAGTCTCGGTCGATGAGGAAAGCAAGGACGCCGGAGAGGGAATCTAACTTATAAATTTCCTGCGCTCCTGCTTTCCTAAACGACCTCCGATTCCTGCGCATGTCGCCTAACGAGTCCCAGCGGATGGAAAAAATTGTCAGCCTCTGCAAAAGGCGTGGTTTCATTTTTCAAGCGAGCGAAATTTATGGCGGCCTCAACGGGGTCTGGGATTACGGCCCGTTAGGCGTGGAGCTGAAACGCAACCTGAAGGATTACTGGTGGCGGGTGATGGTGCGCGAGCGCGACGACGTCGTCGGCTTGGACGGCTCAATCCTGACCCATCGCGCCGTGCTCAAAGCGAGCGGGCACGAAGATACCTTCAGCGATCCGATGGTCGACTGCAGAACCTGCAAAGCACGGCTGCGGGTGGATCAACTTCCGGAAAAAAACGGGGTGAGGCAGTGCCCGAACTGCGGCGGCAGAGACCTGACCGAAGCCCGCCCGTTCAATCTCATGTTCTCGACCCAAATGGGTGCGTCGGCCGATCCAGATGCGATCGCCTATCTCCGCCCCGAGACCGCGCAGTCGATTTTCGTCCAGTTCAAGAACGTCCTCGACACCGCGCGCAAGAAGTTGCCCTTCGGCATTGCACAGATCGGCAAAGCCTTCCGGAACGAGATCAACCCGCGCAACTACATCTTTCGCTCGCGCGAATTTGAGCAGATGGAGCTGGAATACTTCTGCCGGCCGGAGCAGGGGATGGAGTTGCTCGAGTATTGGAAGGAAGAGCGTCTCAAGTTTTACCAGGACATCGGCATCCCACGCGAGAAGCTCCACGTCCTCACCGTGCCCGATGCCGACCGCGCCTTTTATTCCAAGGGCACCTACGACATCGAATACGAATTCCCTTTCGGCCTGCAGGAGCTGGAAGGGGTTGCGTATCGGACCGACTACGATCTTGCCCAGCACCAGAAAGCGAGCAGCAAACCGCTCGATTATTTCGATGAGGAAACCAGGCAACGCTTCACCCCGCACGTCATCGAGCCGAGCGCAGGCGTCGATCGCACCATCCTCGCACTCATCTGCGAAGCCTTCGCCGAAGAAACGGTGACGGACGAGAAAGGCAAAAGTGAAACGCGCATTGTGCTCCGATTCCATCCCCGCATCGCGCCGATCAAAGCCGGGATATTTCCGCTCTTGAAAAATCAACCGGCGCTGGTGGAAAAGGCGCGCAAAGTCCAGACTCTCCTGCGCCCGCACATGAACGTTTTCTACGACGAAACCGGCGCGATCGGTCGGCGCTATCGGCGGCAGGATGAAGCCGGCACGCCTTTTGGAATCACAGTCGACTTCGAGTCGTTAGGCGAACATGAGCCCG
>DASXDC010000077.1:0-2892 GCA_036490855.1 Chthoniobacterales bacterium | reverse complement strand
CGAACGCTTCCTGCATTCTGCGGCCGGAATTTCGCGACAGCGGTGAAGAACCGAGCGGTTATTTCTCCGGCTGGAATGAGGAGAAGCGCGCTTACGACCACAAGAGCTGGCTCTACGAAGGCGAAGGGTTGAGCTATCCGCCGCGCGATCTTTCGCTGCAGGATCCACGCTGTGTTTTGCAAACTCTGAAGCGGCATTTCTCGCGCTACACGCCCGATAAGGTGGAGGAAGTCTGCGGTATTCCGCCGGAGCTCTTCGCGAAAGTAGCCGACGCTCTAACGAAAGCTTCCGGCCCGGAAAAAACCGCTGCGATCTGTTACGCGGTCGGTTGGACGCATCACTCGAAAGGCGTCCAGGTCATCCGCACCGCCGCGATTCTCCAGCTTTTGTTAGGCAACATCGGCCGGCCGGGCGGCGGCATCCTGGCCTTGCGCGGGCACGCTTCCATTCAGGGCTCGACCGATATCCCGACGCTTTACGACACGCTGCCCGGTTACCTCGCGATGCCGCGCGGCGGCAAAGGCGAGGACACACTCGAGCAATACCTGAAGAAGCACACCAACGTCACCGGATTGTGGCACAAGTTCCCGACCTACTTCATCAGTCTGCTCAAGGCTTACTACGGCGAGCGGGGACAGCCGAGCAACGACTTCGGCTTTGAATGGATGCCGAAAATCACCGGCGATCATTCCTACTTCTCGTTCCTCTACAAAATGCTCGATGGCGAGATGGAAGGGATGTTTCTGATGGGACAAAATCCGGCCGTCGGCGCACAAAACGCCCGTCTCGAACGCACCGCCCTAACGAGACTAAAATGGCTCGTGGTACGCGATATGGTCGAGATCGAGTCGGCGAACTTTTGGTACAACTCGCCCGAGATCGAGCGCGGCGAATTGAAGACCGAGGAGATCGAGACGGAAGTTTTCTTCTTTCCCGCCGCCGGTCACGCGGAGAAAGAAGGCGCTTTCACGAACACCCAGCGGCTCCTGCAATGGCGAGAAAAGGCGGTCAAGCCGCCGGGCGATTGCCGGAGTGAAGGTTGGTTCATGCATCAGCTCGCGCTTCGGCTGATCGCGAAAGCGAGGGCTTCCGACGACCCAAACGACGAGCCGCTGCGCGCGCTCGACTGGTGGTATCCGGAAACGCCCGAGGGCGAGCCGGAAATGCCTGCGGTGCTGGCGGAGATCAACGGCTGGAAAACCACGCCTGAAGTCGGCGCTGAGGGCGTCGTGCACGGGCATGATCGAAATGGCCAACTGCATCACGGCCCGCAGCTCGACAAATATCAGGAACTGAAAGACGACGGCAGCACCGCGAGCGGCTGTTGGATTTACTGCGGTTGCTACCCGAGCGACGGCGTGAACAAAGCGAAACAACGTCAGCCTAACGACTACCTCGGCCACGGCTGGGGCTTCGCCTGGCCGAGCGATCGGCGCATCATCTACAACCGCGCGAGCGCTGCGCCTAACGGATCGCCCTGGAGCGACAAGAAAAAGCTCGTCTGGTGGAGCGCCGAGGAAAGCAAGTGGACGGGCCAGGACGTGCCCGATTTCAAAAAGGACAAAAGGCCGGACTACCGCCCCGATGGCAAGGAGAAAGGCCTCGATGCGCTTCCCGGCGACGCACCCTTCATCCTGCACGAGGACGGACTGGGCTGGCTTTACATTCCGGAGGGCTTGCAGGATGGCCCAATCCCGACGCACTACGAACCGCTCGAGTCACCGGTCGCGAACAAGCTTTACGACCACGACACCAACCCGGTCGAAAATTGGTTTACGCGCGACACCAATCGCTTCGCGCCGCCGGGCGATTCGCGCTTCCCGTTTGTGCTCACTACTTACCGCCTGACGGAACACCACACCGCCGGCGGGATGAGCCGATTTCTCCCGCATCTCTCCGAGTTGCAGCCGGAGATGTTCGCGGAACTCTCGCCCGAAGTCGCGCTCCAGCTCGGAATCAAAAACGCCGACTACGTTTGCATCGTGACGTTGCGCGGGGCGATCGAAGCGCGCGCGCTCGTTAGCCGGCGCATGCGTCCGTTGCAGCTAAACGGCAAGACCGTGCACCAGGTCGCGATTCCATTTCACTGGGGAACGTCGGGCCCTGTCCGCGGCGACATCGCGAATGATCTCATGGCGATCTCCGGCGAACCGAATGTGACCATCATGGAAACCAAAGCGCTTGTCTGCAATGTCGTCCCCGGCCGCCGCCCGCGCGGCAAAGATTTTCTCCCGTGGCTGAACAAACACGCTCCGCAAGATGGCCCGGCTGTTCTCCATCCCGAACAACCGCCGTTAGGCGCCCCCAGCGGCGGCAAACTTACTCCCGGCCACGGGCAACATGGGAAATCCGTTTAAGGAGATGGCTAAGAAAAGCAAGAAAGCAGGAAGATTTTTAAAGAGGGCGAAGAGATTTTGGCGGTTCTTTTCCTGCGTTCCTGCTTTCCTCAGCGATTCCCGTTCATGATCGGCGAAGGCACACAGAGTACGAATCAGCGCCGGCACAGTTACGTGGCGGATCGCGTCGAGGTCGGCTTCTTTACCGATCCGAGCGTCTGCATCGGCTGTAAGGCTTGCGAAGTCGCCTGCAAAGAATGGAACGAAGTGCCGGAAGACGGTTACACCTGGACCGGCTACTCCTACGACAACACCGGCCACCTTGGCGCTTCCACCTGGCGACACGTCATGTTCATCGAGCAGGATCTTCCAAAGGGAAATCAAATCGCCGGCCCGATGTCGTTAGGCAATTCGTTAGGGGAAAAGGAAGATCCGTTCCGTTGGGTCTTTCTCTCCGACGTTTGCAAACATTGTGAAGAAGCCGGCTGCCTCGAAGCGTGCCCGACCGGCTCAATCGTGCGCACCGAAGTCGGGAGCGTGCTGGTGCAGAACGACG
>DASXDC010000076.1:0-6082 GCA_036490855.1 Chthoniobacterales bacterium | reverse complement strand
GGTGCAGATCGCGAGTCGCGCCCCCCGCACCTGGAGCAGATCGAGCGCCGCTGCCGCACCGTCGTAGGGCCGGCTTTTATCCGCCAGGTGCGGCTCGTAATATTCGAGAAAGATCGGCAGCGCCCAATCGACCAGCGCCGGCGTCACCTCCCCGGTCGCGCCTAGACCGCGCTCGATCAGATTGCGCATCCCGCGCCCCACCATTTCGATTACCTGCGTCGCCGGTACCGTCCTTCGCCCTAGCCTAACGAGCATGTGATTGAGCGCATCCGTTAAATCCGGCGCGGTATTGGCCAGGGTTCCATCGAGATCGAAAACGACGATGGCGAACGGGAAGCTTTCCATCAGTGCGTCGATTTAGCTGGCTCGATCTCGCATCGTGGCAGGATAGAATTCATTCACCTTAAGATTTCGCGCGCTCCGATCTTCTTCTCCACGCCAGCCGAGTTCCGGGAATGGCTGCGCGTCATCACGCGACGCCGAAGGAACCGTGGGTTGGGTTCCTTCGCAAACGCTCTTGCCGATCCCAGTAGCGCGAAGCAGAAAGTGACTCGGATGAAGCGACTGGAAAAACTCATTGCAGAGTCAGCGCTCGGCCGACGTCTTCGGTAAATCACCGCTTCGTCTCCCGTCTCCATCCTCAGCATCATTCCAGTTGAAGGGAACCCGAAGCCCCCCAAACTACCGGGATGCTTTCACATCTAAGGCGCGCTTCACGCGTGCTGTTCTCGGGCCTCCTCGCCGCCGTCCTGATCCTCGGCCTAACGACGGCGGCAGTATCGCAGTCCTCAAAGGCGAAGCCGAAGAAGCCGGAGAAGATGCAAAAGAGAACCGGCTCGCCCACTCCAAGTGCGTCGCCTTCCGCCTCGCCCGGCAAAGCGCCAGGAGCCGCCCAGAGCAAAGGCCAATTCGACGAGAAACTCTGGAGCGGAATGAAGTGGCGCGAAGTCGGGCCTTATCGCGGTGGACGCGCGGTCGCGATCGAGGGCGTCTCCGGCGAGCCGAACACTTACTATTTCGGCGGTGTCGCGGGTGGCGTTTGGAAAACGACCGACGGTGGCGCGAACTGGAAACCGATGTTCGATAAAGAGCATTCCACCTCATCGATCGGCGCCATCGCGGTAGCACCGAGCGATCACAACACAATTTACGCCGGCTCCGGCGAGTCGGCGCTACGCGGCAATATCACTTACGGTGACGGCGTTTATAAATCCGTCGACGGCGGCCGCAACTGGCGCAACGTCGGCCTCAAAGACACGCGTCACATCGGCGCCCTGATCGTTAATCCCGATAATCCAGACATTGTTTTCGTGGCCGCGATCGGCCACGCCTACGGACCGAACACGGAACGCGGCGTCTTCCGCACGACCGATGGCGGCAAGACGTGGACAAAAGTTCTCTACAAAGACGAGAACACCGGTGCGATCGATATCGTCTTCGATCCGCACAACCCGAACACGCTCTTCGCCGCGCTCTATGAGGTGCGCCGCCAGCCATGGTTTTTCTCGAGCGGAGGCGAAGGCAGCGGACTCTACCGTTCGACCGACGGCGGAACGACCTGGGAGCAACTGAAGGGCCATGGTTTGCCCGATGGCGTTCTCGGACGAATCGGCGTGACGGTCTCGGGCGCGGATTCCGATCGCGTCTACGCCATTATCGAGGCGAAGGAAGGCGGCATCTTCCGTTCCGACGATGGCGGCAATAGCTGGACGAAAGTGAACGATGATCTGCGCTTCCGGCAACGCGCCTGGTATTTCAGCAAAATCTACGCGGACCCGCGCGCTTCCGACACGCTCTACGTTTTGAATACCGGACTCTTTCGTTCCGTCGACGGCGGGAAAAACTTTAAGCTCCTTCCTGCGCGCCACGGCGATCATCACGGGCTCTGGATTGATCCGAAAGATCCGAATCGAATCGGCAACGTGAACGACGGCGGCGCCAGTGTTTCGACTGATGGCGGTGAGACTTGGACGACGCAAAACAACCAGCCGACGGCGCAGTTTTATCACGTCGCGGTTGACAACGCTTTCCCCTATCACATCTACGGCGCGCAACAGGATAACTCGAACGTCGGGATCGCGAGCCGTGGCGAGAGCGGCGTGATCGGTCGCGAAGATTGGTTCCAGGCTGGCGGCGGCGAATGCGGCTTTGTCGAGCCCGACCCGCGCGACTGGCACATCATTTATTCCAACAACGAGGGCTACATCACCCGCTATGATAAGGCGAAGGAGCAATACCAGGACGTGAGCGTCTGGCCGCTCGATAATTCCGGCCACGGCGCGAGCGATCTGAAGCATCGCTTCCAATGGGTTTCGCCACTTCTGGTCTCGTCGCACGATCCCGATACGATCTACACCGCCGGCGAGGAAGTTTTCAAATCCACCGACCAAGGGCATAGCTGGACGGCGATCAGCGAAGACCTGACCCGCAACGACAAGAGCAAACAAAAACCAAGCGGCGGTCCGATCCAGAACGACATCACCAGCATTGAATATTACGATGTCGTTTTCGCTCTCGCAGAATCGCCCTTGAAAAAAGGAATGCTCTGGGCCGGGACGGATGATGGCCTGCTCCACGTCACGACTGACGATGGCGCGACCTGGTTGCGCGTTACGCCCAACATGCCGGAGTGGAGTCAGATCAGCCTGATCGATCCATCGCACTTCGACGCCGCCATTGCCTACGTCGCGGTCGATCGCCATCGGCTGGATGACTTCAAACCCTACATTTTCAAGACTAACGACACCGGTCGGAACTGGACTGCGATCACCAACGGCATTCCGGAAGGCGCCTACGTGCGCGCGGTGCGCGAAGATCCGAAGCGGCGCGGGTTGCTCTACGCCGGCACGGAACTCGGCGTCTATGTCTCGTTCGATGATGGCGGGCATTGGCAATCGCTGCAGATGAATCTGCCGACCTCGCCGGTGCGAGATCTGGTCGTGAAGGACGACGATCTTGTCGTCGCGACCCACGGCCGTTCCTTCTGGGTGTTGGATGATCTCACGCCGTTGCGCCAGGTGAGCGAGCAGATCGCGCAAGCCGAGATGACCTTATACCAACCGCAGACTGCGGTCCGTCTCCATTATCCGGAAGAGGTCGACATCCACCAGGCCGCCGGCAAAAATCCGAGCCCCGGCGCGATCATTGATTACTATTTCAAGGACGCGCCGAAAGGCGAAGTGACGATCGAAATTCTCGACGCCCAGGGGACAACGGTGCGCCACCTCTCGAGCAAAGAAAACGAAAAAGAAACTCAACCGCCGGAATGGCCGGATCAGGTTGAAACGCCTCGCACCATTCCCGCGAAGGCAGGCATGAATCGTTTCGCGTGGGACCTGCGCTACGACGATCCGGTGCAGACCTCGGGCGCGTTTTACTACGGGAGCGGCCCGCGTGGCCCGCTGGCTTTGCCGGGAGAATATCAGGTTCGCCTAACGACTAACGGAAAGAGCCAGACCGTACCGCTCGAGCTCGCGATCGACCCCCGGATCAAGGGTTCCGAGACCGCGCTGCGCAAATCGTTCGAACTCTCCGTCCGGGTGACGCAGCGTTTTTCGCAACTGCATCAGTCGATCAACGAAATCCGCGATACCAAATCGCAGATCGCCGCCTTTCACAAACGCTTCGGCAACAACCCGGGCCTCCAGTCCGCGCTCGCCGCCGCCGATGAAATGGAAAAGAAGATGTCCGAAATCGAAGGGAAACTCATTCAGGTCAAAATGAAGAGCACCGAGGGAAATCTCGTTTATCCGAATCAGTTGAACGAAGAGTTCTACACCTTCAGCAAAGTGATTGAGGCCGACGCCGCGCCGACCGAACCGCAGGAGGAAGTCTTCAAGATGCTCGACGGCCGATTAGAGGAGCAGTTGAAAGCGTGGAGTCAGATCAAGAGTGAGGAAGTCCCGAAGGTCAATCAGATGATCAAGCAGGCCGACATTCCAGCCTTGAGTGTCGCCGCCACAGCGACGCCGGCCCCGGGCCTCGCCTCGTCTCCCTCGCCCACCCTGACACCCGCGATCCCGATTCCGCCTAACGAAGCGCAGCCGCCCGCGATGGGAACACCGAAGCCGCCGCGTTAGCCTAACGACCTCGCCGGTAGGAGAAGCGGCCCCGTTCCCCGGGAAGAATTCTGCTCGCCGCCCGGGTGACCCCTTGTGCTCTTTATGCGAGGCTTGCACGATGAGTCATTCGCATCCGCACCAGATCGATTTCGGGCGCGCGTTTGCCATTGGCATTCTGCTCAACACCGTCTTTATCGGCGCCGAGGTAACCTTCGGCCTGCTGAGCGACTCCCTTACCCTCCTCGCCGACGCCGGCCATAATTTGAGCGACGTGATGGGTCTGCTCCTCGCCTGGGGAGCGACGAATCTCGGGCGTCGCGAGCCGACCCGGCGCTTCACTTACGGGCTCCGCCGCACCTCCGTCCTCGCCGCTCTCGCCAACGCTATCCTGCTCCTCGTCAGCATCGGCGCGATCGCGTGGGAAGCGCTCCGCCGCCTGCGCGAGCCTGCGCCGGTTGCTGGCCTAACGATGATCTGGGTCGCAGCCGCCGGCGTCCTCGTGAATGGCGTGACTGCCTGGATGTTCGCCGGCGGACGCAAAGGCGATCTCAACATTCGTGGGGCTTTCCTCCACATGGCGGCCGATACCGCCGTCTCGGCCGGTGTCGTTCTCGCCGGCTTCATTATTTTGAAAACCGGCTGGTCGCTGCTCGACCCGATCAGCAGTCTCCTCATCGTCATCATTATTCTCATCGGCACTTGGGGGCTGCTGCGCGATTCGATCAATCTCGTGCTCGACGCTGTTCCACGCGGGATCGATCCCGCGGCGGTGCAGAACTTCCTCGAGCAACTACCCGGCGTGGCGGCGATTCACCATCTCCACGTCTGGGGCTTGAGTACGACGGAGACGGCCTGCACGGCGCACGTCGTGAAGCGCGAACCGCAGCTCGACGATCGCCTCCTCAAAACGATCGCGCACGAACTGCAGGCGCGCTTCGGGATCGAGCACACCACGATTCAATTCGAAATTTGCGATGACGACGATTGCCCGACCGAGCACGAGGAGCACGCGGAAAAAGCGTGAGTACGTCGATCACAAAAGCCGTCATCCTCGCCGCTGGCCGCGGCACCCGGATGCGGGACCTGACGAACGATCTGCCCAAGCCGATGATCGCCGTTCGGGGCAAGCCGATCCTGCAGCATATCATCGAGGGACTTCGCACCGCCGGCGTGACGGAATTCCTTCTCATCGTCGGCTACCGCGCCGAAGTTGTTAGGCGAATTTTTGCCGACGGCGCCGCCTTCGGAGTTCGGCTCCAATACGCGACGCAAATGGTGCAGGACGGCACCGGCAAGGTGGTCGAGCTGGCGCGGGATTTCACCGGCAGCGATCCGTTTGTTCTGAGCTATGGCGACATCATCGTCGAGCAGTCGAACTATCTGCGCCTAACGAACCTGGAGGACGAGACCGAAGCGATCGTCTCGGTTAAGCATAATGAAGACGTGAGCCAGGGCGGCGCTGTCTTCCTCAACGAGCGCTTCGAACTCATCGACCTGCGGGAAAAGCCGCAGGCGGGCGAGCCGACCAGCCCGTGGTATAACGCCGGCGTCTACGCCTTTCGCCCGAGCATCTTCGGTTTTACCGCCTGCCTCGAACGTTCATCGCGGGGCGAATTCGAACTGACCGACGCGATTCGCGCCCTCGCGCATTCCGGAAAGAAAGTGCAGGCGATCGAGCTGACCGGCGCCTGGGCCGACGTGCGCGACCCGGAAATTCTCGCCCGGCTCAATCGTTAGGTAATATCCTCGATCGTCTCGTTCTCGGGCGGTTCCTCGCCGATCTCTTCCTCGATCACGCGCCGGCGTTTCGGGGAAAGGAACGGGCGCAGAAATCCGTAGAGGAGATAGGTGAGGAAAATCACCGCCGCCATCCAGTGATAGAACTTCACCGTCAGGGCAAGGAGCGCGATGAGGAAAAGGAAACGCGGAATCGATTGAGTGGTGCGCCAGTTGACCGCCTTGAAACTCGGGTAGCGGAACTTGCTGAACATCATGAAGGAAAGAAAAAGCATTAGAACGGG